>CAKZLT010000664.1 GCA_937127195.1 uncultured Saprospiraceae bacterium | reverse complement strand
ATAGTAAAGCGGTGTCACTGCGTTCCACATGTCTATCACGCTGCGCGTGCTGATGATTTCCAGTTGATTACCTGCACGGCTGGCACTTTCTATTCTTTTGATTTGGCGTTCGTCAGTAGCAGCCCATAGCCATGCGGGCAGTTCCGATAGTTCGCCACCCCCATACGCTCGCATTCGCCACCTTCGGTCAGCTCATGCTCGCACCCCCTACGCTGGTCGCTCATATGGGGCATGTCCTGCCCTGCCCTTGGCTTTTACTTCATTAAAGTTTTACTTTAGTGTTCCACGCCTAACGTTCAACCATGCCCCACATGAGCACCCATCGCAGGGGGTTGGGGTTGGGATATTAAATGTTTCTCAATTATTCGTTTTCTTTCCATGGGAACTACTTTTGTTTTTCAGAACCCTTACCACTACACATGAAGTATTGCAATATTCCAGGCCCATTGCATGAGCCTTTCATTATTGCATACATCATGTTTCGTTGATACTGTTCCCTGCCAAATCTTAGAGAGATACTGATTTGGCTGTTATTCTCGCATTTGGCTGTATTACGGCGTATCTCTCATGTGTGTCTATATGAGAGCATCCCCAACCCTCTAAGGCTCTCGCAGATGCACTCATATAGCCCCACATCACACTAATTTTCTTGAAATCCGAAACAAAAACGTGTTTCTTACATTTATTTGTTTTATATTTGTACTGTTCGTGAGACTCGTCGCGGTTGTCAAATCGAACGTGGAAGCATTTTAAAATGTTGGGGAAAGCTATCGAAAGGTAGCTTTCCCTTTTTTTATGCGTTGTTGAGTCCTTTTTGATTTAATATGCATTCACTAGGAAAAACCGCGTTGCACGTAGTGCAAAACCCACGAAGCACATGAACCTTTTAACGCTTTGTTTCATGTTAATGCCAAAAATAGATAGTTTGCCAACTGGTTACATTACTGGGTTTCCGTTGCTATTTGCATACATTTCGGAAGCTGACGAACTCGTAAAGTTTCTAGGTTCTCTTGTGCTTTTATTTCTAACTGTTTTGTCTCTTGTTGACAAGTTCCAAAAGAGTAAAGCACTCAAGTTAGACAATGAGTTGAAAGAGCAAAAATTGAAGGATGCTTCGGACAAGCTCCGAAACTCAGACTTTTAAAAGTGTCGATAACGGTCGCTCCAGGCACATGAATTTGCCCACGCCCAGTATCGTGCTTATTTCCTAATTATTTTAAAGTCCAGACAATGGCAAAAGGTAGTAATTTGTTGTTAGACAACATGAGAGGCAGTATCGGTAAGTTCACCGTAGTACAAGCCGCCGATGGTGATAGTATCATCAAAGAGAAAATCAGTGTGATGTATAATCCTCGTACACCTGCACAAATTGTGCAGCGTCAGAAAATGAGCGAGAGTACAGAGATGCTGAAACGTAACTTGGCAGACATCAACAGCTTGGGCATTGCCAAGGATGGGATGAAGTCAGCCTATAATCAATTGACTTCCCATCTTTTAAGAGATGTGCTTCTTGAGGTAGGAGGAGAGATAGAGTGGAGTCCAAAGAAGTTTCAACCGGGATTAGGTTCTGAGGTTGGACCATATGGATTGACTTGGTCTTTAGGCAATTATGATGCAGCTACTGGTGAATTTGATGTCACTGTTGCTCGTTCATATGATGCTGCTAACCCTAATCATGAGCCTACAGATAGGCTTATATTGGTTCTTACTGATAGTGGGAACAAAGATATTGAGGTTTTAGACCTTGGTGAAATGGGTACAGATGAAAACTTGGTTCTTCGTGGGCGACCAAAGAAGGTTACAAGTGGTTCGGATGTAGATCTAGTGGAGTCTCGTCCGAAAAAAAGGTCTAATTTCAGAGCTACGAAGTACTATTCTCATGATGGTGCTGGCGTATTCACAGAAAATCCGAAGGCTGCAGTATGATCAGTTTTTCAGATTTAAATAGTTCCTTGGAATCCTTCTTGAGTAGTATACTTGAGAAGGGTTTTTTTCTTGAGTATGAGGTGTTTTTGTTTATGTTTATTAGTGGCTGTCGCTTTGCAGAGGTGGTTAATAGAGGTGACTGGACTATAGATAGTAATTTGAATTTATCTTTTGATACTTTGAAGAATGGAGGTAGAAGGACTATACAGCTAGACGAGGATATGACATTTGTCATTATGTCCGCACAGGAAAACGAAAATTATCATCTATCTAGGAATTATGAGTACTATTTAAAATTCTTTCAAGCTCGATATGAGTTTTCTAATTTGAGGATAGGTAAGAAGTCAGTAGGATTGCATTTGTTTAGACATAATCGTGTTAAACAAAAATACTTAGAATTAGGCAACGTTGATTTAGTTCGTGATTATTTCAAGCTCTCTTCTAATGCGGTGACGAGCATTTATATAAATTCTCTTATCGAATAGCTTGTTATTTCAATTCCAGTCCTGTATATTTACGCCATATATCGGGATTGTGTAGCCCGTTTTTAATAACTATTTAAATTTGCTTCGTATGTTAATGTTGTCTAATTCGACCGTTATGGTCGTGTCTTCGATTGTATTTCTATTCTTGTTATTTGCGTTTTTCCTTATCCGTAAGTTTGTTATTCATTTTAAATGGTACAAGAGTTCCTATGGAGCTGATTATGTTGGACTTTCTAATAAGGTTTTTGTTGTAATGTATCTGTCCCAGTATTTGCATTCTTTTGAGGTATGGTATCAAAGTAAGTTTTTATATCCAATAGATGGCTGGGTAGTTCGTAGTATCAAGGAGGAGATAGGAGAAGTTTAAAAATGGAAAGCGGCGACATAGATTGTGTAGGTCTATGTACGCCGCTTTGCTTCGTGTTAATGTTCCACAAATATAGCGTACATGTCGGAGAAAGTAAAGGAGGATAACAAGTCTTTTTCTAAGGAAAATATTCGCTCTGTTGGTTCGGTACTTGATAATAAAGAAACATTCGTTCAATTTCATGCGAAAAATGAAAGTTCTAATGTCAAAGATTTTACTACCGTTTATCAAAGAATTCAGAATATTAAAATTTCTAAAATGCTGTTAGAATCTCATCTTTCAGATGATGACAGCATAAAGAAAACTATGAAGTCTCTAAACTGTTGTAGTTCTATATCTCTAGTTGGGAATACTCCAGAAAGTCAGAAGGTAATTAAACGGATTTCGAAAAGATGTCGACATCCATTATGCTCTAGTTGTAGTCGTGTTCGTGCTAATCTTATGCGGCATCGATTGATCAAGTATATTGATAGTGAAAATGGTAAAAATTGGCTTGAAGGTAAAAAGGCGTACTTTATTACGCTCACGCTTCGTCACAATGAAGAAATTCGGAATTATGTATATTTGGATGAGCTCAAAAAGTACGTCCGTAAATTAGTTTTATCTAAGGTTTTTAAGACCTATTTTCCATATTCAAAAAAAGATGGTGGCTCTGGATGGTTTATTAATTATGAAATGACGCAAGGTCGAAATGGATTGCATATTCATTCACATATATTAGTTATTTCAGATTCATTCAGTCAGAAAGTTTCTGCTGTACAAACCGAATTACAAGAAAAGTGGGTCAAGCTCACTAAGGATAGTTTTGGAGTTCGATTAGATCTAGCTGGAAAGAAGAGTTATATTAATTCAAATAGTACTACCAATCATTTAGTATCGGAGGTTATGGAAATATTTAAGTATTCGGTTAAAGGTTCTACTAAGTTTGCCAATGACCAAAAAGCTAAAAACGACCTTGCTCAATGGGTGAGAGATACTAAAGGAAAAAATCTTATTACTGCAGGTGGTCACTTTAGAGGATTGGGTATTACAGCTTCTAAGCCTAAAAAAGAAGATATTGGGGAAGATTTCTCACAACGTGCAGCTACTTCAAAGTCAATTGCTATTGGTCGTACTTCACAGATTAAATTTAATTTGTCTGCAGCTAGGTATTACACATCTAAGTATTTAAGCAGTCATTTACAGAATGTTTTTATTACTTCATTATCATTAGATTTTATTGGATTGGAAGGAGTAGAGACAGAGGTTGACTTTCTTTTGAAATTAGGATTTTCGGATGATGAAGTTTTGAAAGGATTACGTTCTTGGATTTCAGAGGTAAAGGATAGAATTGAGGTAGATGCGGACGAAGCTTATGACGAGATGCCATCAGCTAGGCAATTAGAGTTGTTTCAGCGTCAAGTTAGTGAGTTTTCTCTATCTAAGTATTTGGATAATTCGTAGTTTGTTATTTATTTATTGTTGTTGTCTTATTTATAAAAATGCTTCCAATGTCTATTAAAAAGTTCAGAACCTATACTGGTGTGCTTGCTTATGTAATTTTGAATAAGTCAGATTTTTGTGATTTGTATATTAAAAAGAATCTTACAGCTCGTGAGGTAGCCGAAAAGATGAATGTAGAATTTAATAATAATTTATCCAAGGTGTTACTGAGAGTTTGCGGTAAGAAATCATTAGGATTAGGAGGTAAGCGACTTGGTTCTGGAATGAAAAAAGGTACTATTCGCTGTAAGGATTGCAGAAGGACATTGAGTAATTGTAATTGTAAAGAATAATTGACGTGGCGGAATTGCCATAGATGTTTATAGATGTTTTTTAATGCTTCAAAATGTTAATGTATTATGAATCACTTAGTAAGTTTTTCAGGCGGTCGCACATCCGCTTTTATGTGTCATTTCATGTTAGAGAATTACCCTCGAGAGGATTTAACTTTTATTTATGCTAATACAGGAAAAGAGCATCCTAAAACCTTAGAGTTTATCAAAAAGTGTGATGATTACTTTGAGTTAGATTTAAAAATTGTTGAGGCTCTTGTATTGGATTATGACAAATACAAAGTTAAGCATGAAATTGCCCCAGTTTGTTATTATTCAAAAGGGGTAAGGATTCCTTTATCTGCTGCTGAATTTGATCTATTTAGAGGTATTGATAGCGATTTTTATGAATTCAATCCATCTTTTTTTGGAATAGATGAAGACCATTATTTAACATCCTATAAGGATAAGATAGGTACTTCGTTTAGATTGAGATGTTATCAAAGTTTATCTATTGATGGTGAGCCTTTTTCTAATGTAATCGCTAAGTATGGATTGCCTAATAAAAATGCTCCATTGTGTACTAGAGAGTTGAAAGAATCTCCTATTCGTAAATTTGCACAAGCTCACTTTGGGAAAAATTATCTAATGCACATTGGAATTCGTGTTGATGAGAGGATAAGAGTAAATTCTAATAGAGCGAAAAGGTATCGTTTTCATTATCCATTGATTACGGATATGCCTACTACTAGGAATATGATTTTAGATTTCTGGAAGTCTATGCCTTTTGATTTGGAAATACCTTCATTATTAGGCAATTGTGATTTTTGTTGGAAGAAATCGCAGAATAAGAGGATAGAGATTATTCGGAAACATCCAAGAGTTGTTGAGTGGTGGCGGTCACATGAGGATAAATCAGATTATATATTTGATAGGGATGGCGTTTCTATTTCTAATCTTATAGGGTTGTCCAAGGAAAAAGCACCTCAGTTAGATATGTTTTTCCAGGATAATAGTTGTTCGTGTTTTGCTAATATTCAGTTTGATGATATAATGAATTAGGTTTTGTAGTTATTTGCTGTTTTGTTTTGACGCTCCTACTTGGCTCCGCCAAATTGGAGCGTTTTTGTTTGATGTAATTTTTATTGTTTTTTATATGATATTTGTTTTTTTTTAATTTTTGTTTTGAGCCGTTTTTAGTTTTTTTTTGATTTGATAATTTTAGTTTTTTGGATTGTATTTATTTATTTATTTTCGATTATTTAATAGGTTCGTTTGACGTGCCAACTCGGAGCTTCGCCTCTGTCCGAAAAGAGATGACTCTCTTTTTAACTCTACCTGCGGTGCACTCATTCCCACTACGTGTGTCATACGTATCTTTTATTTTACTCACTACGTTCCATATTTTATATCTATCATTACATTCTTTTCGCTTCGCTTCTATCATTACATATCATTATAGATTACTCTATATACTCTATTCTATTCCCTACGTTCCAGAATCGGCTTTGCCTCTCTTAGTATACTATTCCTTGTTCATTTAGGGATGAATCCCTTGAACCCTCTTTTTTGGGATAAATCCCAAGCCCTTTTTCGGGTCGGTCGCCCTCCCTTCGCTACGCTACGGGATTCACACCGGATAGATGTAGCTTGGATTATTTTGGAAGTCGTGTTTTTAATACTTAGGTGTGATACTCATTTCTTGATATATTAATTATTTGATGTTTTGATTTTATTAGAGGTTCAGAGCCATTGTAATATTTAGTTTTTCATAAGTTTTATTGATAGTCGCATATTGTTGTGCCTATGTGGGCATTTAGCCCACACAGGCACAGTATAGTAAAGCGGTGTCACTGCGTTCCACATGTCTATCACGCTGCGCGTGCTGATGATTTCCAGTTGATTACCTGCAC
>CAKZLT010000663.1 GCA_937127195.1 uncultured Saprospiraceae bacterium | reverse complement strand
GCTGTTTTTTTTACACCGTAGCGCGACGAGCCTCGTTACCCGTCTAACCACAGCAGCTTTTATTGGTCTGGCGATGAAGCTCGTCGCGCTACTTATATACTTGTTATTGACCTGTTAAACGTGTTTGAGTTTGATTTTTTTGATGATGTAATGTTTACTTTTAAGTTGTCTATTATTGATTATAAACGGTAATGGAGTTTCTTAAATGCTTGTGTTTACTTTTGTTGGTGAAATAACCTGCCAAACTTAGTACAGCAGTACCTATGCCAAGTCCTACAGTAGTATTAGAAATGCCTTTAGAAGGAATAGGCATATTGTTAGCATTGATGAAACTAATTACACTAAATATGGCTAATAAGCCTGCTCCTGTGTACAATCCTCCAGTCACCAATAGTTTTTGTTTGTATTTATTTAGTTCTGCTAAGGCTAACGGATTATTACTTAAATCTGTCTTGAGGTTACTATAAGTTGCTTTCTTTAAATTCCCGAAACCTTTGTTGTAAAAATGATAAGTGCTTTCAGTTCTACTACCAGGTATCCAAGCTCCTGTTGTTCCATCATAGCTTGAAGGATTATGATTAATACGAATAAGCTCATAAAGGTTAATTTTACCTGCTTTTATCCTCGGTGCAAATGACGTTTTTAGGTTAAAAGGGCCAAGCAAAGAACTAACATTGGCATGAAATCCAAATTCATCTTGAACTTCTTTGGCTCTAATTTCTAAATCATCAACATTGATGTATGGACGTTTTAATAATGGGTCACGAAAAGTAACTTGCTCGCCTTCTATGATTTTTCCTCCTATCAAATAAACAAAAAACGTATTTTTTAACTCAGGATAAATACTATCAATTTGAGCAAATGAAGAATGGCTGAATGCTAGTATGAAAAGTATTGTAAAAACAATTGAACTTTGTTTCATTGGTTATATTTTATGGATTATTTTATTAAAAAAATTCAAAATTAACATTTGAAACGCACTTTTTGTAATTTGAATATCAAAAAATTATCAAAAAACATTAAAAAACACCCATAAAATAGATTTGGAATAATGTTAGTACTTAATAATATGTTAAAAAAAGGTATTTATAAAACTTTGACATGATATAAATTGGTATAACTTACTATGTTTTAGATATTTGTAAAAAGCAAAGCGAAAACACACAAGATTTTATTACTATGAAACATTTCCTAATAATTTTCTCTCTTATATACATATCAAATTCCATTTATGCTCAAATGAATGTGGATACACTTGTATCACCTGAGCAGTTGGTCAAAGAAGTTCTTTTGGGTGGCAATAATGTCAAAGTTGGAAATATTCAATACCATGGCGATTCAGCAGCTAGAGGATATTTTGAAGTTGAAACGTCCAAGTTGTTTGTAATTAATAAAGGACTTGTATTGTCAACAGGTTTAGCAAGTTCTGCCACAGGACCTAACTCTACTTCACATAAGTCAGAATTACTTTTTACTAAAGGCGATTCAGACTTGGAAATGCTTTGCAATGAAATTACACATGACGCAGCAGTTTTGGAATTTGATTTTGTGCCAACAAGTAATAAAATTTCCTTTCAATATATATTTGCTTCCGAAGAATATTTAGAGTTTGCAGGCTCAAAATTCAATGATGTTTTTGGCTTTTTTATTAGTGGTCCAGCTATCAAAGGGCAAAAAAATATGGCAATTATGCCCAATTCTGATGAAATAGTAGCCATCAATTCAATTAACCAATTCAAGAATACAGATTATTTTATCAATAATAATGCTTGGCGATTGAATGGTAAAATCAAATCAGATGTATCTTTAGGAATGTTAGATAAAGACCTTTTGAAAACGACCGAGTTTGATGGAATGACGATTGTCTTAACCGCAGAAACAAATGTAATTCCTTTTAAAAAATATCACTTCAAGATAGCCATTGCGGATGTGAATGACCGAAAATATAATTCGGCTGTTTTCCTTAAAGGCGGGTCTTTCAAAATTGTAGAAGACAAAACAGCACCAGCAGAATTTTTAGTGAATATTGATGTAGATAAAGAAAGAATTGATTTAGATGCCATTTTGAATGCACCTACTTTTCATAAAAATGAATTTACTCCAAAAGGAACAAGCGGAGAGTTAACTTTACCGATAAAGAAAAATATAGCCAAGAAAAATACGAGTAAAAAAGAAATTATTTTTTCAGAACCGAATACTCGTAAAAAAGAATCAAAATCAGTAAAAAATAAATTG
Source organism: uncultured Saprospiraceae bacterium (assembly GCA_937127195.1). Classification (GTDB taxonomy): domain Bacteria; phylum Bacteroidota; class Bacteroidia; order Chitinophagales; family Saprospiraceae; genus CAKZLL01. The sequence goes on along the minus strand of CAKZLT010000663.1, from coordinate 4,212 downwards.
ATAGGAGAGGAGAAAATACCTGAAAATAAGGTAGCCGAAAAACCTATGTTGGATGAATATACCAAAATGAGTATTATAACTCAAGAAAAATCTATTTATTTTTCGACTGATTCTTATCAATTATCTACTGAGATGAAAGGATACTTAAATGATTTAATTCAAAAAATTAGAGGTTTGAATAATGCAAGTATTGGACTTTTGGGACACACGGATGGCATTGGAAATTCAGATTATAATTTGTTACTCTCAGCACGAAGAACTCAGGCAGTTAAGGCTTATTTATTAAAAAATGGCATTAATAGTAATCAAATTAAAACGGAGCATTTTGGCGAATTGAAGCCCATTGAATCGAATAGTTCATCTAAAGGAAGACAAAAAAATAGAAGAGTAGAAATCAGATTGACTAAATAACTTCTACTCACTTGCTTAAAATAGAAAAGAGTTGGAAATCTCTTGCTTTTTAATAAAATAGTACCATATAACGAAAGCTTTTTTTGAGTTATCGTAGCGCGATGAGCTAACAAAAGCCACTTTTGATAGTCAGGCGATGAAGCTCGTCGCGCTACGTTTGCTTTTAGGTTGCATTGTAATAGCCTTTTAGATATTTTTTCTTTTTTTATAAAAAACAAAAACAAATGCCTATTTTTGATGTTTAAACATTGAAAATAGGCATTTTTTATAAAAAAACAAGTATCTAAAAGGTTTTTAAAATGAAGTTGGAAGAGGCAATACAACAAAAAAAGTTTATACATGAATGGCAAAAAGCAACTATAAATATCATTTATACAAGTAATTGGCTATCAGGAAAAATTAAAAAAAATCTTAAAAAGCACCAATTAACGGTTCAACAATACAATGTTTTACGAATTTTGAGAGGTCAAAGCCCTAATCCAATTACAACTTCTGTCATCCGAGAACGAATGCTTGATAAAATGTCGGATGCTTCTCGAATAGTAGATAGATTGCACAAAAAAGAGTTGGTCATTCGTTCGACTTGCCCAACTGACAAGCGATTAGTTGATATTGTGATTAGCCCAAAAGGGTTAGATTTGTTGTCAATGATAGATTTAGAAAAGGAGCAAATGGAATTTTTATTAAACAATTTAACCGAAGAAGAAGCTGTAACACTCAATACTTTATTAGATAAAGCACGCAAAAGAAATGCAAAAGGGTGTTGCCCCGAATTAAGTACGTGAACAGAAGTAAGGAAGTATTTTTCAAAGAATCATTGTTTTATTCAGAATCAAGAGGGCAGTCTCGCCTCTCGATTCTGAATAAAAATGAATCATTTTGATTTCTTTACCAGACTTAATACACAGTAACAAAAAAAATTTAATACTAAAGAGCGTAGCTCTGAATATGTATGTAGATAAAACAGCCAGCTATAAAAGAAGGGCTTTAGCCCTGCTTGCCCCGAAATATCGGCGGTAAATGTTTGATTTTCAATGTGATAAGAGCTAGATTTTTTCAAAAACCTATCTTGCAATTATTCTACAAACATGGACATGGCTAAAGCCATTTTATATCAACAAATTTATGTTTAGGTGCTTATCTTCCTCCAACTACTTCAATATAGAAAGTCAAATTGGCATAAGGAGGAATGACTTTACTGCCCGTTTCTCCATATCCCAAATGATAGGGAACAAATAAAGTTGCCTTAGTTCCGACAGGTAAAAGCCGAATAGCTTCCTCCCAACCATTAATAACTTCTTTGCCTCCAACTTCAAAATTAAAGGATTTTCCTCTATCAAAAGAACTATCAAATTTAGTTTTTTGGTTGGTCAAAAAGCCAATATAATGAACAAATGCGGTTTGATGATTTTCTAAAATAGGGCCTTTTCCTTTTTCATGAATAACATATTTTAAACCAGAAGGCGTTCTTATTGTTTGTAATTTTCCATCTTTATAATCTTGGATTTTTTGCGGAATCAATTGTTCTAATCGCTTTCCAAAAGATTTAGTTGCAGCTAACTCTGCTTCCTGCTGTTTTTTAATCTCAGCTTGCTCTTTTGCCAAAGTCAAACTATCTTTGAGTGTCAACAGACTTACATCAATTGTCATTATATCACCAGCAAAAAAACCACTTTGAATCATAGATGCTTGTATATCTTTTGACATAGAAGCAATCTCAAAAGCTGCTGTAACACTATCTCCGACAACCATCTGTTGCAATACTTGATGCAAAGGCGAAACGTCAGTTCCCTCAACTGGTAAAGTAATTATATCAGGTTTGTTACTTGCTGTTTGATAAAAAATGTCATTGCCTTTTCTTAATTGAAAATATAGCTCGACTTGATCATTAGGTCGAGGAAAAACGCCCGTTTTAGAAATATGCTTTTTCCAATAAAAACGACCATTCGGATGTTTTTTTAATCCAATCAGAGCGGTTTTATTATCTTTTTCTCTATCATCTTTGGACGTTTTTTTGAAGGCTTTTAGAATCACTTCCATATAATCACCACCTTCAAATCCCATAGGTAGCTGCTCCAAAGAATCTACCAAAATCAACATTGAAAGACTATCACCAATGCTCATTTTAGCTAATAGTTTTTCAGTTGGAGTAATAGGATTTTCGGTAATTAACCGTTCGTCATAATTGGTTTCATCTTCAAAAGTAGAAACCAAAATCTTTTCATCTTGCAATATTGAAGTATTAAAAGCAACTACATCGCCAATGATAGGCAGTATTTCGGGGCTGTTTTTTTTAAAAAATTTATAAAAGACACCTTCCTCTAGCTTAGTGTAACCCTTGTAGTTATCAGGTAAATCATCGCCCGCACATGACCAAAAAATTAGCCCTACAAGAAGTAGAGCTAAAGATTTAATTATTGTTGTATTCATTTTATGAATCATATTTAAAATTTCTTGTATAGTCGAATTTATTCGACTTGATTAGGTAACTTAAGGAAGTCGAATAAATTCGACTATACAATCGTCATTGTTGTATCTTCTTTTGTTAAAGCTTCTTTATATTCAGGAAGAATTTTCTTGAATTTTTCTACTGTACTTCTCAAAGGAGCATACGAAATACCGCCAGCAGCATTTTTGTGTCCGCCACCTTTAAAGTATTTCTGAGCGATTTCTTGTACCGAAAAATCACCTTTAGAGCGTAATGATAACTTGACTATTTTAGGTTGTTCGGTTATCAATGCCGCAAAACGGATGTTTTTTATTTTTAAAATAAAATTTACAATTCCCTCAGTATCACCACGTTGAATGTTAAAATATTCATAGTCGCGTTTATTTAATACAATTATTCCAGCGTTGTATTCATCGAATATTTGCATTGAATCGGTACTTAGACAAAAGCTTAACAAGCGTAGTTGCTTCTCGGTTTGTGCATTAAATAATTCAAACTGCAAAGCATAATCATCAACGCCAGCCTCTTTAAGTTTGGCAGCAATCTGATACAATCTCGGAGACGTACTATATTTAAAAGAACCCGTATCAGTCAAAATACCTGTAAAAAGACAAGTTCCCAATTCCTTATTAACCAAATGTTCATAGCCAAGCATTTCAATAAAAACGTATATCAACTCTGCGGTAGAACTTGCTTTAGTTTGCGAAAGTGTAAATTGCGCAAAAGCTTCTGGTTCAAGGTGATGGTCAATCAAAACCTTCACTTTGTCTTGACATTTAGCTCGAATAAAATCTCCGATGCTATCAATTCGGCTTAACGAATTAAAATCCAAACAAAAGATAATATCTGAACCTTCAAGCGCATTTTCTACAAAATCAGGATTGTTATCATGAATTAAAATTCGATTAGCTTCGGGTAAGAAACTAACAAAATCTGGAAATTCAGAAGGAAAAGCTACCGTTACTTTGTGGTCTAGTTGTGTCAAAAAATGTTTCAACCCCAAAGATGAACCTATTGCATCTCCGTCTGGGTTTCTGTGAGAAACAATAACAATTTTTTTTGGTGTACTTAAAAGGGTTTTTAACTCTGCAATATTTTCCATTCTTTCTTTAATAAAAAATTAGTAATTATTAATAATAATCGAATTTGGGGAGTAAATATAATTTTATTTAGAATAGACTTTATTAAAAAAACATTTCAGAATAAAGTCTAAATAGACTGTAACAAAAGTTTATTTATATTTTTAAAAGCTAACGTAGCGCGACGAGCCTCGTCGCCCGACTATTAAAAGCCACTTTTGTTAGCGTGGCGACGAAGCTAGTCGCGCTACGAAACATTAAATAATTTTTGTT
>CAKZLT010000662.1 GCA_937127195.1 uncultured Saprospiraceae bacterium | reverse complement strand
ATCACATTGCTAGGTGGGTAGGCGGTGACTATTTAGATACTTGTAGTACTATTCTGAGTTCGATAGAGGATATTGAAACGACCTCCTATGTTAATATCTATCCCAATCCAGTCACGGATATTCTTCATATAGATACAGATATTGATGAAGTATTCAATGTAGAGATACTTAGTATAACAGGTCAGCGTATTTTTATACAAAATGACTACAATCAATACGACGAATTAAATATAAGTTCTTTGCCTGCTGGAATTTATTTCATTCGTATTTTTAATGAAAAGCATCGAACTATCAAGAAGATAGTGAAACATTAAAAAAAATAAGCCCATGAAAACTTAAGTTTCATGGGCTTATTTTTCTGTATACTACAACTGCTCTTACAAATTCTTAATAATATTTCTAATACTCAATACATCAACCAATTCTTTTAGCATTTTATATTCCGCTGGCATATTTTTCTTTAGTGCCTCTTTTACAACTATAAATGCGCCTTTGTTTGTTTCCAAAAATTGACGACGTGTACTTTCTTCTGGTAATTTTCTCCAATCAATTTCAAAAGCATACGCTAGCATATCTCTTTTGCGAGATTCACAAGTCACAGGATCTAACTCAATGTGTTCATCCTTACCTGCTTCTAACTGGATTTGTTTTGAAATTGTTTCTATATCACCTTCGGCAAAATCTGGAAAAGTCCATGTTCCGTTTTCATCTTTTTCTATAAAAACTTCTAGTCCTTTGTTTTGGTAGCGATACATCAGAACCTTTGCTGCAAATTGATTTTTACTCATGATAAAATTGCCTAAAGTGAAAAAAATGGTTAAACATCTTTGAATATGCTTTGACTTTCTTTTGATTGAAAGCGGAGCAAAGAACGTAAAATATTTTTAAGACTAACAAAAAAAAAGAATAAAAGTTGAGTCTTTTTTAATAAACGGCTTATTTTATTTCATAAACAAACCAAAACAAATGTTATCTTATATAAGATGATTTGTATTTATCAAATATCTAATTGATGAATACAAATATGAACAAAAAAGAGAAGCATTCTGTATGGCAGTTCACGAAATGTAATTCTCGCTTCACGAAATGCAGTTTAGAAGTTAGGAAGCGTGTAAAAGAGAAGGCGTTATTAAAATAGGAAGATATTTTTATCTAAGCAAAACATCATTTTTTTAATTTAGTATTTTTCAAAACTGAATTTGTATGTTCTATTATAGGCTCAGAAGGTAATTCATATAAGTGAGTTTCGATGAAGTCAGCATATTGAGTGTGTATTTTTAAAAAATCGGCTAAAATTCGCTTATCACCAGATGTAAAAAATTGATAGTTAGGTATTTGAATTAGAGGTTCTAATAAATTTTCTTTTTTTAAAACTCGCTTTAATTGCCTCGCAACAGCAGGCGCAGGATTAATAGTGACAGCTTTTCCTTTGGATGCCTGATTAAAAAGTTCTATTAAAAATGGATAATGCGTACATCCTAATACAATTTGGTCAACGCCTTTCTTAACCATTGGCTCAATATATTGTTGAACCAACACCAAAGAATTAGGTGAATTGATTTTGTTTTGTTCTACTATTTTGACCAACCCTGTGCCGATTTGCATAATAACTTCAATATCATTGGCATATTTTTTTTTGGTTGTTTTAAAGAGAGTCCCTTCAAGCGTTCCTTTAGTTGCCAGAATACCAATAACTCCCGTTTGAGTAGCTTGAGCTGCTGGTTTGACTGCTGGTTCTATTCCAATGAAAGGCAAATCAAATTCTTCTCGAAGTCTTTTAATAGCCGCAGCAGTTGCCGTATTGCAAGCAATAACAATCGCTTTACATCCTTTTTCTATCAAAAATTGTGTGATATATCTACTCATTTGGTAAATTTCCTCATGAGATTTTTCACCATAAGGGCAATGACCACTATCTGCAAAGTAAATAAAAGACTCATTTGGCAATAGTTTTACGACTTCCTTCCAAACCGAAATTCCTCCTAATCCTGAGTCAAAAACACCTATTGGATGCATAATTTTTCTAGTTATTGGTTAACTGGTTACTGGATGCTAGTTCTTTTATTGTCACCAATAAAAGCCTATTGGTTTAACTCATAAAGAACTTTATAACTCATATCTCAATCGAATACCTATCAAAGTTATAAAACCTTCGCCAACGGCATCGCCTTTTGTTTGAACGTTTATTTCGTATCCATTGGATAAATTCGCGCCAATTGCTAGTGGCATTTCATCAAATTGATACAAATAACCAATTTCGAAAGTCGGTTGAAAAACAGTAATATCCGTTGTTCCCATTCGAGTCGCATTATCATCTTCCCAGTCAATCGTCAACCACCAAATATCAAATCGACCACCCAAATAAAAACCAGTTGCTTCTTCTTTAAAATATCTACGGTATCCTAATGTAAAACCTAATCCGCCGCCATTTTCTAATTCATTGAATGGGCTAAAATCTTGTCTTCGAGCCAAGTTATAACCAAATTTCAAATGAATTGCATCTTTAGAGCTCCAGTTATATTCGGTTGCTGCCATAAATTGAAATCCCGCAGGATACCATTGAGTTTCGACTTCAAGGTGGAAGTTATTCTCTTGACTTTGAGCATTTTGTGCAAAAAGTAAAATAATGATAGCTAGTATTAGAGTCTCTTTCATTTATTTAGATTTTAAAAAAACTTGTTTGTGAGTTATGGGCTTATGCAAAGAATTCCCAAATTTTGAAAACTTTATAAATTAAATTTATGCCACCATTGAGTAAAGCTGATAAATATAATCCGTTTACTAACATACTTTAGTAAACGGATTATATTTATCAGCTTTTAAAAAAAATTATAACTCCTTACGAAGCCTTGCCACAGGAATACTCAATTGCTCGCGGTATTTAGCCACTGTTCTTCTGGCAATATTATATCCTTTTTCACGAAGTGCATTTTTGAGTTTTTCATCAGAAAGTGGCTTGCGTTTATTTTCTTTATCAATTAAGTTCGTCAAAATCTTTTTAACCTCTAAAGTCGAAACCTCTTCACCAGATTTAGTTTGAAGCGACTCTGAGAAAAAGTCTTTCAGGCGTTTTGTACCAAATTCCGTTTGAACGTATTTACTATTTGCC
>CAKZLT010000661.1 GCA_937127195.1 uncultured Saprospiraceae bacterium | reverse complement strand
TCACTACGATCTTATTATCTGCAGCTGCTGCTGATGCCGCACCACCGATGTGGAAAGTACGCATCGTAAGCTGTGTTCCTGGCTCACCAATTGATTGAGCTGCAATAATACCTACTGCATCACCAATCTCTGCTTCACGACTACTTGCCATATGCTTACCATAACATCTTTGACAAACACCTCGCTTAGATTCACAAGTCAATACTGAACGGATTTGAACTGTTTCCAATCCAAGTTCTTCAATTTTGGCTGCTAAATCTAAAGTTAAATAAGTATCTGGTTCAACTACAACTTCTCCAGTTCCTGGGTGGTAGATATCTTCAAGGTTATAACGACCTTGAATACGCTCTGCCAATCCTTGAACAATTTTATCATTTTCTTTTAATGCTGTAGTTTCGATACCTCTCAAAGTACCACAATCTACTTCATTAATAACAACATCTTGTGATACATCTACCAAACGACGTGTCAAATACCCCGCATCTGCTGTTTTCAATGCTGTATCGGCTAGACCTTTACGCGCACCGTGAGTAGAGATAAAGTACTCTAATACAGATAAGCCTTGAACGAAGTTAGAAAGAATTGGATTCTCAATAATCGCACTACCTGTATCACCAGATTTTCTTGGTTTTGCCATCAATCCACGCAATCCACACAACTGCTTAATCTGTTGCTTAGAACCACGAGCACCTGAGTGCAACATCATATATACCGAGTTGAAACCTTGCTTATGTTCAGCGATTTCAGTCATTAATGTCTCTGTAATATGATTATCGGCAGAGGTCCAACGGTCAATGATTTGGTTATAACGCTCGTTATTCGTGATGAATCCCATGTTATAGTTATCCCAAATTTCATCTACCTTCGTTCTTGCTTTTGTTAATTCGATTGCTCTGGCTTCTGGTGTAATCAAATCACCTAAGTTAAATGATAAACCACCTTTATATGCCCAGTAAAAACCTAAATCTTTTACATCATCTAAGAACTTAGTCGTTACTTCCTGATCTGTTCTCTCAAGAACTTTAGCAATTACTTTACGAATTTGTTTTTTCGTTAATAATTCATCAATAAAGCCAACTTTCTCAGGTACAACTTGATTGAAAAGTACACGCCCAACTGTTGTTTCGATACGCTTAGTCACCAATTCACCAGTCTCTTCATCCAATACAGGTACTCTTACTTTAATCCAAGCGTGCATATCCACCTGCTCTTCATTATAAGCAATAATTACCTCTTCTGGAGAATAGAAGCGTCTTCCTTCTCCTTTCACAACATCATCACCAATGTTTCTTTTCCCTTTTGTAATATAGTAAATACCCAATACCATATCCTGTGATGGATTGGTAATTGGTGAACCATTCTGAGGATTTAACATGTTGTGTGCAGAAAGCATCAAAACTTGCGCTTCCAAAATTGCTGCATGACTCAACGGTACGTGTACCGCCATCTGATCACCATCAAAATCGGCGTTAAAACCACTACATACTAATGGGTGCAACTGAATTGCTTTACCTTCTATTAGTTTTGGTTGGAAAGACTGAATAGATAAACGGTGAAGCGTTGGTGCTCGGTTTAACATAATTGGGTGTCCTTTCAATATATTTTCAAGGATTTCCCAGATTATTTGGTCTTTTCTATCAACTAATTTCTTCGCAGATTTTACCGTTTTCACGATACCACGTTCGATTAGTTTTCTAATCACAAATGGTTTGAATAATTCCGCTGCCATTCCCTTAGGAATACCACATTCGTGTAATTTCAAAGTAGGTCCTACTACAATTACAGAACGACCAGAGTAATCTACACGTTTACCCAAAAGGTTTTGACGGAAACGTCCTTGTTTACCTTTTAGAATATCACTTAATGACTTCAAAGCACGTCCACCTTCTGCTTTTACAGCATTCGATTTACGTGAATTATCAAATAGTGAATCAACAGCCTCTTGTAACATTCGCTTTTCATTACGAAGGATTACTTCTGGAGCTTTGATTTCTAAAAGACGCTTCAAACGATTATTACGAATGATTACACGACGATATAAGTCATTCAAATCAGAACTTGCAAATCGACCACCATCTAATGGTACTAATGGACGTAATTCTGGTGGAATAACTGGTAAGTATTGAATAATTGCCCACTCAGGCTTATTTTCAACACGAGTTTGTCCATCACGAAATGCTTCAACAACTCTCAAACGCTTCAATGCCTCAGACTTACGTTGCTGAGAAGTTTCATTAGCTGCTTGATTACGTAAAGCGTAAGATAACTTATCTAATTCTAGTCTTGACAATAAGTCTCGAACAGATTCAGCCCCCATTTTAGCAATAAACTTATTTGGGTCACTATCTTCTAATAGTTGATTGTCTTTAGGTAAAGTATCTAAGATTTCAAGGTATTCCTCCTCTGTCAACAATTCCATTTTGCTGATACCGTCGTTTTCTTTAACCCCTGGTTGAATAACAACATATCGCTCGTAATAGATAATTGTCTCTAGTTTTTTAGAAGACAAACCTAGCAAATAACCAATCTTGTTAGGTAATGACTTGAAAAACCATATATGAACTACAGGTACAACGAGTTTGATGTGTCCCATTCTTTCACGACGAACTTTCTTTTCCGTCACTTCCACACCACATCTATCACAGACGATGCCCTTGTAGCGAATTCTTTTATATTTACCACAATAACACTCATAATCCTTTACAGGGCCAAAAATACGCTCACAGAAAAGTCCGTCACGCTCTGGCTTATAAGAACGATAGTTAATCGTTTCTGGTTTGAGAACTTCCCCGTAAGAACGCTCAAGAATATCATCTGGCGACGCCAAACTGATAATGATGCTACCAAAGTCTGAATTCAACTTTGTATTATCTTTCTTAAAAGGCATAGAGATTACTTATTATTGATTGTTAAATTATTTTCCTTGCTATTTAGAATAGAGAAAAGAGACTGCCTTTGCAAGGCTAAGAGAAAAGAGATGCTTTTAATGGCTTCCTTTATTTTCCCTTTCTTGTTTATACTATTCTGAGTAGCTACTTTTTTAAAAAAATAAAACGACAAATATCGGACACTAATAAAAGTATCCGATATTTGTTTTTTATTCTGATTAAAACTCGAGAACTACAATTATCCAGTTTTTTCAAAAAGAACCTAGTTACCGATTACAAAAGCACGCTAATAAAAGCATCTCTTTTCTTTGAGTATCCAGTACGGTCTCTTTTCTCTATTCTAAATAATTATTACTCAAACTTGACTTCAAGTGCTAGACCTCTCAACTCATGAACCAATACATTGAATGATTCTGGAATACCTGGCCTCGGTAAATTATCACCTTTGACTATTGCTTCGTAAGCTTTCGCACGACCTGTAATGTCATCCGATTTGATTGTCAATAATTCTCGTAAGATATTTGATGCACCAAATGCTTCTAATGCCCAAACTTCCATCTCACCAAAACGCTGACCACCAAACTGAGCTTTACCTCCTAATGGCTGTTGTGTAATCAAAGAGTATGGACCGATAGAACGCGCATGCATTTTATCTTCAATCATGTGTGATAGTTTCAACATATAAATCACACCAACTGTTGCTCTTTGATGAAAACGGTCACCCGTTTCTCCATCATACAAGTAAGTTTGTCCATAAGATGGTAATCCTGCTTGCTGAATGTAACTCTCTACCTCGTGGTCATGAGCACCATCAAAAATAGGTGAGCCGAATTTCATACCTAATTTTTTACCTGCCCAACCTAGTACAGTTTCAAAAATCTGTCCTAAGTTCATACGAGAAGGTACACCTAACGGGTTAAGTATAATATCAACTGCTGTTCCGTCTTCTAAATATGGCATATCTTCATCACGTACAATACGTGCAACGATACCTTTATTACCGTGACGACCAGCTAGCTTATCACCGACTTTCAACTTACGTTTCTTAGCCAAATAAACTTTAGCTAACTTCAATACACCTGCTGGCAATTCATCACCAATGCTAATATTGAATTTCTCACGCTTGTAGTTACCGATTTCTTCATTCGTTTTGATACTATAATTATGTAACAAACGCTTAATTAAACCATTGATATGGTCATCGTCTGTCCAGTTAGAGTAATCAACCGAAATGAAATCTATATCTCTAATAACGGCAGGACTAAACTTAACACCTTTAGGTAATAACATTTCATTATAAACGCTTCTTACGCCATTTGAAACTTTACCGTCTAATAAAAGCATTAACTTATCCACTAAGATATTTTTCAATTCTCTTAATGCCGCATTATGTTCATCATCTAATTTAGCAACTAATTCTTTTTCACGTGCCTTTTGCGCTTTGTCTTTTTTAGCTCTAGCAAAAAGACGCTTATCGATAATAACACCGCGAGTAGAAGGTGACGCTTTCAAAGAAGCATCCTTCACATCGCCTGCTTTATCACCAAAAATAGCACGCAATAATTTTTCTTCAGGAGTTGGGTCAGACTCACCTTTAGGTGTAATCTTACCAATAATAATATCTCCTTCCTTAATTCTAGCACCTATTCGGATGATACCATTTTCATCCAAATCTTTCGTTGCTTCTTCGCTGACGTTAGGAATATCGTTAGTCAATTCCTCTTCACCTAGCTTAGTATCTCGTACATCTAATTCGAAGTGTTCAATGTGTAATGATGTAAATACATCTTCACGAACAATACGCTGAGATAATACAATTGCATCCTCAAAGTTATATCCTTTCCAAGGCATGAATGATACCAATAGGTTCTGCCCTAAAGCCAATTCACCATTTTGAGTAGCATACCCTTGACAAAGAATATCTCCTTCTTTAACTCTATCTCCTTTACGAACAATCGGCTTCAAGTTCACACAAGTACCTTGATTCGTTCTACGGAATTTGATTAAGTCATATTTCTTACGACCATCTGTAAATGAAACGATTGCATCGTCTTGATTACGGTCATATCGAATAACAATCTCTCTTGAATCTACATATTCAACTGTTCCTTCTCCTTCCGCATTGATTAACATACGGCAATCTTTGGCAACTTGTGCTTCGATACCTGTACCAATAATCGGTGCTTGAGGGCGAATAGTCGGAACGGCTTGACGCTGCATATTAGATCCCATCAATCCACGGTTGGCATCATTATGCTCTAAAAACGGAATCAAACTTGCTGAAACTCCTACAATCTGGTTAGGAGCAACGTCCATGAATTCTATCTTAGAAGAATCATAAACAGGGAATTCACCATGCTCACGACATTTAATTCTATCAGATAAAAATGCACCTTCTTCATTCAAAGGAGAGTTGGCTTGCGCCACAACTTTATAATCTTCCCCTTCTGCTGAAAGATAAATTGGCTCTTCTGTTCCTATTACATTACCTTCTTCTACTCGACGGTAAGGTGTTTCTAGGAATCCCATTTTATTCACTTTCGCATGTACACATAGCGTAGAAATCAAACCAATGTTTGGTCCCTCTGGTGTCTCAATCGTACAAAGACGACCATAGTGAGAATAGTGAACATCTCGAACCTCAAAACCTGCGCGCTCTCTGGATAAACCACCTGGACCTAAAGCTGAAATACGACGTTTGTGCGTAATCTCAGATAAAGGATTCGTTTGATCGGCAAACTGTGATAACTGTGAAGTACCAAAGAATGAATTAATTACAGAAGATAATGTTCTTGCATTAATCAAATCAACTGGTGTAAATACTTCATTATCACGAACATTCATACGTTCACGAATTGTTCTAGCCATACGAGCTAAACCAACTCCAAACTGAGCATATAATTGTTCACCAACGGTACGAACACGACGGTTACTTAAATGGTCAATATCATCAATTTCCGCTTTCTGGTTCATTAACGAAACAAGATATTTAACGATTTCGATAATATCCTCTTTAGTTAATACCAAAGTTTCCTTACTTGTCGTAAGTTCTAGCTTTCTATTGATTTTATAGCGACCTACTTCTCCAAGATTATATCTCTTATCAGAGAAGAATAATTTATCAATAATACCACGAGCAGTTTCCTCATCTGGTGGATCAGTACCTCTTAACTGGCGGTAAATATGTTGAACCGCTTCTAATTCAGAACTAGAAGGGTCTTTTTGCAATGTATTATATATTACAGAATAATCTTCTTCTACGTTCTCTTTCTGTAATACGATTGTATCAATCCCCGTTTCAAGAATATCCTCGATATTGTCTTCATCTAAGATGACATCGCGCTCAAGGATGATTTCATTACGTTCGATTGTTACAACTTCACCTGTATCTTCATCTACAAAGTCTTCTGTCCAACTACGAAGTACACGAGCTGCCAGTTTACGACCAATAGAAGCCTCAAGATCTCCTTGAGTTACAGGAACTTCATCTGCTAAATCAAATATTCTCAAGATAGCTTTATCCGAGTCAAATCCAATTGCACGAAGTAGAGTCGTTACAGGGAATTTTTTCTTACGATCAATGTAAGCATACATTACTGTATTAATATCCGTAGCGAATTCCATCCAAGCACCTTTGAAAGGAATTACTCTTGCAGAATAAATTTTTGTACCATTAGGGTGGAAACTTTGACCAAAGAATACTCCTGGAGAACGGTGTAATTGAGAAACGATTACACGTTCCGCTCCATTAATGATAAAAGTACCTTTAGGTGTCATGTAAGGGATATTCCCTAAGAATACATCCTGTACTATTGTTTTAAAATCTACATGCTCTTCGTCATTACAAGAAAGACGTAGTTTAGCTTTTAGAGGAACACTATAAGTCAAACCTCTATCCATACATTCATTCATTCCGTAACGCGGAGGATCAATGAAGTAATCTAAAAACTCTAATACGAAGATATTACGAGCATCGGTAATCGGGAAGTTTTCCGTGAATACACGGTATAGCCCTTCCTTTTCTCTGTTCTCTGGAGTAGTTTCTAATTGAAAAAACTCTTGGAATGATTTCAACTGGATTTCGAGAAAATCAGGGTAAGGAGCAAGGTTTCTAATTTTACCAAAACTAATTCGCTTTGAACTTCTCCTATCGTTAGACTGAACGGCACCGTTTGTCATGAATTACCTCTTTATTTATAGGATATGAAAATAAATACTCCTCTATTTGATTAGGGATTTCTTCACTTTCGCTCCCGTATTTCAACAATAAAGAATTTATTTTTGGAGTTTCTTATAAAAATTAAAAATAGGATAGCTTTTGAACTAGTCAAAAAACTAAGTTAATTTTAATTTAATGTTGCTTTTATTGTTTTCTAGTAAACAGCAAAAATTCACTATTCAAACCCACATATATTAAGAAAAAATGTTATATTTTCAAAATATTTTGCGATTTAATAGTAAATAGATATTTATAAGAAAGGGTAGAATCTATAATTGTGATATTTAAGCACTGCAACCTTTAGTATATATATGGGTATAGGCTTAGCTACAAAGCAACTAAGCCTACTTTCCCTATTTATATGTAGATTGAATGATTTCTATCAAGTCAAATCTTTATAAAAATTACTTAATTTCGATAGACGCACCTAAAGCTTCAAGTGTTTCTTTTAAGCTTTCAGCTTCTGCTTTATCAACTTTTTCTTTCAAAGCAACTGGAGCACCATCAACTAATGCCTTAGCATCTTTCAATCCTACACCCAATAATCCTTTGATTTCTTTAACTACTTTCAATTTACCAGCGCCTGCTGAAGAAAGAATTACATCAAATTCAGTTTGCTCAGCTACTTCTTCGCCGCCACCTGCACCAGGTCCTGCTGCTACTGCAACTGCTGCTGCTGCTGGTTCAATACCGTATTCGTCTTTCAAAATATCTGCCAACTCGTTAACCTCTTTGATTGTAAGGTTCACTAGAGTTTCTGCGAGGCCTTTCAAATCTGCCATTGCTCTTAACTTTTAGTAATAATGTTAATAAAATAAAGTTACTAGAATAAAATGTAACATTTTATATAAAATACTCGGCATCTTTCCCTAAAGAAATTTAACCTAGTTGGAAGCCAAATTTATGCTTCAGTACCTTCCCCTTTGTGGTCTTCGATACCTTTTAATAAAGCTTGAATTGTGTTTCCTCCTGAATTCAATTGACCTAATAATGTAGCCATAGGTGATTGTAACAAAGTAATAACTTCCCCAATCAAATCTGACTTCGACTTTAGCTTAGCTAAAGTATTAATTTGGTCATCTCCTACGTAAACAGCGCTATCAATGTATGCACTTTTTAACAAAGGCAATTCATTAGTTTTTCTGAATTCTTTAAGGATAACTCCAGGAATCTTAGCTTCATCTGCAAACATAATGGCAGATGAACCTTTCAATGTTTCAAAAAGCTCTTGATAAGCTGTCTCATCAATGTTTTCTAATGCTTTTTGAATCAATTTATTTTTAACAGCTTGATACTCTACGCCATTTTCAAAACACTTTCTTCTGAAAGCATTCATATCAGCGACGCTCATTGTACTATAATCTGTGATATAGAAAAAGTTCGTTTTGCTGAATTTATCTGACAACGCCTCTATTAGAGCCTTTTTATCTGCTTTTGTCATGATTAATTTTTTAAAAAATCAAAGAATAGATGTCTTGAATACTATCTCAACTCTTTCGGGTCAATTTTAACACCAGGTCCCATAGTTGGTACTACGGTTACTGACTTCAAATAAATCCCTTTAGCCGTAGATGGTTTCATTTTCATTAAAGTAGTAAGCAATTCCATTGCATTATCTTTCAATTGTGCTGCCGTGAATGATACACGTCCCACTGCTGAATGAATAATTCCGTATTTATCAACACGAAAAGCAATTTTACCTTTTTTCACTTCTTTTACTGCATCACCAACATTAACGGTAACAGTACCAGTCTTTGGGTTAGGCATCAAGCCACGAGGACCTAATACTCTACCTAAACGACCTACTTTAGCCATTACATTAGGCATTGCAATGATAACATCTATATCAGTCCAGCCACCTTGTACTTTCGTAATATACTCATCAAGACCAGCATAGTCCGCACCAGCATCTAGTGCTTCTTTTTCTTTATCTGGAGTACAGAATACTAATACTTTTTTTGACTTACCTGTACCGTGAGGTAGAACTACAGTTCCTCTAAGTGCTTGATCTGCTTTACGCGGGTCAACACCTAAGCGAACGTGAACATCAACAGAAGAGTCAAAACTTGTTGTACTAACTTCTTTCACCAAACTAATCGCTTCTGCTATTGAATACAATTTTTCAGAATCAACTTTCGCATTAGCGGCTTTTCTTCGTTTAGAAACTTTTGCCATTTTCAGTTAATTTATCTGACATAACAGTTATTGCTAGTCAGGTTAAGGTAATAGCGTTCTCGGCAATGGAGAACTTCCTTTTTATTTATTTACCTAATTTTTTAAATAGAAAATTAGAAACTATGCTTCCCATGGAGGAGTACCATCAATGGTAACACCCATACTTCTTGCCGTTCCAGCTACCATCTTCATACCTGACTCTACTGTAAAAGCATTCAAGTCAACCATTTTGTTTTCAGCGATAGCTCTTACTTGATCCCAAGTAACAGAACCAACCTTATTACGGTTAGACTCTGGAGAACCTTTTTTTAATTTAGCTGCATCCATTAATTGAATTGCTGCTGGTACAGTTTTAATAACAAAATCAAATGATTTATCTTTATAAACTGTAATTACAACAGGTACAATTTGTCCTTTCATTTCTTGAGTTGCAGCATTAAAACGCTTACAAAACTCCATAATGTTCAGACCCTTCGCACCTAATGCTGGACCAATTGGAGGTGCAGGGTTTGCCTGTCCTCCTTTTGCTTGTAACTTAACGTACCCTGTTATTTCCTTTGCCATTTTTTAAAATTTATAACAACATAATTCTAATCAGAATTAGTTGAAGTTAGGTAATGACGTTCTCGGCAATAAGAGAACTCCCTATCTTGAATTAATAATTTGTAATTATTAACTATTGCTGTTTTTCAACTTGGATGAAGTTCAATTCTACTTCTGTTCCTCGTCCAAATATCTTTACAATTACTTTTAATTTCTTTTTCTCATCATTGATTTCTTGAATTTCTCCAACAAATTCGCTAAATGCGCCATCAATGATTTTGATTGTTTCTCCTATTATGAATGGTTCAGCCATTGCTTCGGCTGCATTCTGAGATTCATCTACTTTTCCTAGCATTCTATTCGCATCAGCTTGTCTCATAGGAGTTGGATTTTCCTTTCCTAAGAAATGAATGACATTTTGCATTCTACTAATACCTTGAATAATTTCGCCTGAAAATTTATTTGGATAAGCTTCAACTAGAATATAACCTGGCAGAATATTTCTTTCAAGAATAACTTTTTTACCATTCCTGATTTTATAAACCTTTTCTGTTGGAACTAAGATTTGAGTAACGGCATGTTCCCATTTTTCTCTTCTTATTTCTAGGTCAAGTCTTTCCTTGATTTTTCTTTCTTTTCCACTTATTACTCTTAACGAGTACCATCTAGTATCTTCTGCCATTATACTTTCTTGTTATTAATATACTGTATTTTGTAACAGCAAATTAGAAATAATATCCATTAAATAGATAACAAGAGCAATGACAATCGAAGCTACAAGCACAACAATTGTAGTACTTTGCAATTCGCTTAATGGTGGCCAAGTTACCTTATTCACCAATTCGTTGTAGCTCTCTCTAAAATATTGTCTTATCGCTTCCATAATTTGTATTAAATTACATTAACAACTATGTAAAATTGCTAATTAAGCACAATGACAAAATAGTACTATTCTGTCATTGTGCTTATTTAAGTAGCACGGGCAGCAAGATTCGAACTCGCGACCTTTGGTTTTGGAGACCACTGCTCTACCAACTGAGCTATGCCCGTTTATTTATTATCCACATTTTAAAATCAGACAGAAGTATAAATTTAGTGACTTCTGTCTGACCTAAAATAAGTGAATAATTCACTTTATATATTATCCAAGGATTTCAGTCACCTGACCTGCACCTACTGTACGGCCACCTTCACGAATAGCGAAACGTAAACCTTTCTCCATTGCAATTTTGTTAAGTAACTTAACTTCCAAAGTAACGTTATCACCTGGCATTACCATTTCAACACCACCTGGCAAAGTAACATCACCTGTTACATCAGTAGTACGGAAATAGAATTGAGGGCGGTATCCTGAGAAAAATGGTGTGTGACGACCACCTTCATCTTTACCTAAAACATATACCTCACACTTGAAGTGCTTATAAGAAGTTACAGAACCTGGCTTACAGATTACCATACCTCTTTTAATATCTTCTTTAGCAATACCTCTTAATAAGATACCTGCATTATCTCCAGCCTCACCTCTATCTAAGATTTGACGGAACATTTCAATACCAGTAATAGTAGAAGTCATTTTTTCAGCTCCCATACCGATAATATCTACAACATCTCCAGTGTTAGCAATACCAGTCTCAATACGACCAGTTGCAACTGTACCACGACCTGTAATAGAGAATACATCTTCAACAGGCATTAAGAAATCTTTATCAACCTCTC
>CAKZLT010000660.1 GCA_937127195.1 uncultured Saprospiraceae bacterium | reverse complement strand
AGTTTATACCAATTCTTGAGCAATACGGGTGTGAAGTGCATTGTCCTGACTTTACTCAAGTGATGGCTGAAGATGAGTTAATTAATATTTTGCCAGAATACGATGGTTGGATTATTGGAGATGACCCCGCTACAAGGGCTGTATTTGAATCTGGTAAAAAAGGAGCAGAAGTATATTTTAAAGCGTATGATGATTTTGATTTAGATACTTTATTGAAGCCGAAGATTATGCCTGGGATGATGGGATTTGCTTAGTGATTTTTAAAGAGATTTTGCCTTTTAGTTTATATTCTCTAATTATAGAAAATAGCTCTTTAGTTGGTCTTTGGGCTAATTGAAGAGCTATTTTTATTTAAAATAAAAATAATGTCAACAACAATAATAGGCGGCTCAACGGCTGCGGAAGAACTCGCAAAAATAGAACCGCGAGCACATTTGGCACAACCGATACAACCTGCCGAATTCAAAAAACGCATTTCGAAGGCAACTGAACTGATGAAAGCGGAAGCTATTCAGGCGGTTTATTTACACGCGGGAACAAATTTATTCTACTTTACGGGAATGAAATGGCGTTCGAGTGAGCGAATGGTTGGAGCGATTTTATTACAAAATGGTGAAATTCATTATATCGCGCCTGCTTTTGAGAAGGGGACAATTTTGGATTTTATGTTGATAGAAGGTGAAGTGCATTGCTGGGAAGAACACGAAAGTCCTTACGAGTTGTTTTTGTCTATTTTAAAAGAAAATAAAATTACAAAAGGTGAAATCGCTATGGATGAGGCAACGCCATTTTTTGTGATTGATGGTATTTTAAAACTTCAAAAGGATTATCAAATCATCAACGCAAAACCGATTACGGCAGGTTGTAGAATGATAAAATCTAAGGCAGAAATAGCAATTATTCAAGCTGCAATGGATATTACGATGGAAGTTCAGAAGGCAGCAGCACGGATTTTGAGAGTTGGAATCAGTGCGAAAGAAGTGACAGATTTTATACATCAAGCGCACAAAAAATACGGTGTAACCTCTGGTTCTTACTTCTGTATTGTCCTGTTTGGCGTTGATTCTTCGTTTCCGCACGGTGTCAAATCACCTAAGAACTTGGAAGCAAACGAAATGGTTCTGATAGATACAGGCTGTCAATTGCATTATTATATTTCTGATATTACACGAACTTATGTGTTTGGTGAAATAAACGAAGAGCAAAGGCGTATTTGGAATATTGAAAAAGCAACACAACAAGCCGCTTTTGAAGCTGCTCAACTAGGGGAAACTTGTGGTTCGGTAGATGATGCAGCCCGAAAAACACTTGCCAAAAATGGTCTAAGTGCAGATTATGATTTGCCTGGCTTACCACATCGAACGGGTCACGGATTGGGTTTGGATATTCACGAATGGCCTTACATCGTCCGCAATAATGAGACAAAACTGGAAGTAGGAATGTGTTTTAGTAATGAACCGATGATTTGTGTGCCGAATAAATTCGGTATTCGATTGGAAGACCATATTTATATGACTGAAAATGGCGCAAAGTGGTTTACAAAACCTGCGGAGTCAATCGAAAACCCTTTTTTTTGAATGCGGAATGTTGAATGATTAATGTTGAATGCTCCGCTGTTAGTGCAATGACGGAATTAGTTACTTAGTTGTCAGTCAAAACAGCGGAGCATTCAACATTCCGCATTCATTTAATCATTTCGCATTCTTCCACTAACCAATTTTTATTCATTAATGGTGAAGTTGTTTTAATTTGGTGGAGTAGTTTTTCTGATTTTTCTTTGATGGCTTTTTTCGATAGTGCGAATTGGTCATCACGAAGTTGAAAGGTTTTTTGAGCTAACTTTAAGAAATTTAGATTTGCTCGTTTTCTTAAGTCAGAAAGCGTTTTATTTCTAATAATATAAATCCGAAAAGCTTCAATCAAGGCATAAAAAGCGTCAGCTTCTTCAAGTTCATAATAGCTTTTGAGTTGAATAACTTTCGCACCAATGTAATAAGAAGAGTCCGTAAAACGAACTTCATGTAATAGTAAGAGTGATTTTTTAAAATTTTTACGCTCATAATTATAAGAAGCTAGGTTATATATATAAGCGTTTTCTTGTTCTTTTGGAGGTAATTTAGCTCTGTATTTTTCAATGAAATCTTCTGTCCAATCAAATAAATTCAAACGCACGCCAGCCGTTACAATGTTCTTGTAGTCCCATTGCGTCAAATATCCATTCTTGAAAATTATCTGTTTTTCTAACAAAAATTGATACAGATATAAGATTTCTTGATAATAATCGCTATTACCTTTATTGATTTTTCGGATACAATAATTTCTAGCATAATCATATAAAATTCGTAATTCTTCTTTTGGAAATACGGATAAGTTAGCGGCTAAAATATCTTTTAATTCAAAATAAAAATGTTCCTCTTCTTCATTATTCATCGTCTGAAGAACGTTGTAATACACCGAAATAGCAGGATAAGATTGATAGCGTTCCGCATCTTTTTCAATTCTTTCGAGGAGTTCTTCCATAAAAAAACATTCATAGTTGCCCTTAACTACAAGGTTTCGACTTGCCATATCACTAGCAATTTTGAGTTTGGTAGCTAAGTAAAAAATGTCTAATTCGTCGTTTTTGAGTTGTAAGTTTGCATCAAAATCTCGGGAAGCTTTCGTCAAAAATAACTCATCCATTTGCTTATGGTAAAGGTATTTATCAAAAAAATAGGATGAATTTTGAACGCCTTTTTTTTCTTTTTTATTCAAAAAACGCTTACCAATCTTTTGCATAGAATCATTCAGCCCTTTAGAAAATAGCTCATTCATTAAGCAAATGGTACTAAACTCACTGGTTTTCTGAAAATTTTGATAAGAAAGAAACTGAAATAGTAGTTGAAGTAAATCTGAAACAAGATTATTAAAACTCGCAGAAGAGTATTTTTCCTTTTTAGTAACTTTATAATATAGTTTTTCTTTGGTGAAGTGCGGATGATTGAAGTCTGGCGCGTACTTCAAAATGGCTTTACAAAGCGTTTTTAGTTTTTCATTTTTATTAAAAAAAGGAGAAAATACCCATTCTTCAAAGTTTTTTAGCTCTTTACCGTCCAAAGTTTGCATTATTTTTACTAAATGGGTCTTATTCATTTCTATTTTTTTAAATGCTAAAAAATTGATTATTAGGTGTTTATAGATGCTAATATATTTATTTAATTCTATTTTTTATAAAAAAAGTAATTTTTATCCATAAAAACAACCCCTATAATTGTAATGTGAAAAATAGCTAAGTAATCACCATCTTAATTCAACTAATTCATCCCATAGAAAAATAATATATAATATGAAACAGCAATTTACTTTTAAATCAATATTTCTATTCCTCTTTTTAGGAATCATTTCGACTACTACTTACGCGAGTCATTATTATGGTAGTGAGATTACTTACAATTGTCTTGGCAGTAATCAGTATGAAATTATATTAACTACTTATACTGATTGCAATAGTATAGGTTCTCCAAATTCATTGACAGTCAATTTTTCATCTGCTACTTGTACTGATTTTAATCAATCATTAAGTTTAGCTTCAGGGTTTCCGATGGATATTACGCCAGTTTGTGCGACACAAGCTACAAGTTGTAATGGAGGTTCAGGAAGTATTGGTATTTCAAAATATGAATATAAAGGAACTGTTACACTGACAGGTAGTTGTATAGATTGGTTAGTTTCTTATAATAGCTGTTGTAGAAATAATGCGATAACGAATGTTGCGAACCCTGGTTCTCAATCTCATTTTATTAGTGCGTCATTGAATGATGGTAATTTATGTAATTCTTCTCCAAAATTTATAGATGAAGAACCTATCAAGTTTGGTTGTACAAATAGTACAATGTTTGTTAATGTAGGTGCAACAGATGCTGATGGAGATTCTTTAGTATATAGCTTAGTGGCAGCACAAGGTAGTGGAGGAGCAGCTTTAGCTTACAATGTAGGACATTCGGCAACTAGTCCATTTACAGGAAATGTTACTTTAAATGGTTCTACGGGAGCTTTAGAAATCACTGCAAATACAGCTCAAACAGGACACTTAGTAGTACAAGTAAATGAGTATCGTAGTGGAGCATTGATTAGTGAAGTGAGAAGAGAAGTTGTTTACTTTTTTCAAAATTGTACAAATTCACAGCCTATCGTTAATCAAGCGAATGGTATAGCAGTTAATCAAGGTACTATACAGTTTTCAGTGGTTGCGGGTACTGCATGGACTGCGGTATTAGGAACAGATGATACGGAAGTAAATGCAGGTACTCAGACACTTACAGCGACTTGGGGTACATTGCCAGGAAGTGCAACTGGTTCTGGTTCTACAACACCTACTTTAAACTGGACGCCAACATCAAACGATGTAGGGACTCATTATATTAACTTGACAGTACAAGATGATGCTTGCCCAATTATTGGATTAAATAGTTATGTTGTAGTTGTTCACGTAATGCCTTTTTCTGTAGGCAATACAAGTTCTAATGTAAGCGCGACAATGGCAGCAGGAACGACAGGAGATATTTGTTTTGACTTATCTAATTTGACGAATCCGATTGTTAGTGTTACACCACTAGGAGTTGATTTTAATAATGCAACGGTTAATGGTGTTGACTCATTTACGACTTTCTGCATGAATGTTACAGCAGATAGTTTGGCAACAGATATGGTTGCTTATTTGATTTGTGATAATATGGGGAATTGTGACACGAACTTCGTAACATTAACGGTAGAACAAGGCGTTTGGCCTGGTGATACAGACGTTGACCAGCAAGTCAATCACTTTGATATATTAGGAATTGGTATCGCTTACAATAGTACTGGAGCTGCAAGAACGAATGCTTCTAGCGTTTGGGATGGTTATTTGACTCCTGACTGGGTGAAGTTCACTGCAAATCAAACTAATTACAAACATATTGATAGCAATGGTGACGGTATTGTAGATGCAAATGATACTTTAGCGATTACTAATAATTGGGGTAGTACTTATACTTATAAGAATAAAGGAGCAGGTGGAACAATTCCATTCTTTGTTGATGCGAGTTCTTCTCCGACGACTTACGATGTATCTTTACCAATTGTATTAGGAAATACAACTATTCCAGCAACTGATGTCTATGGTTTAGCATTTAGTATTGAATATGATACAAGTTTAATTAAGCCAAATTCTGTTGATATTTCATTGGTGAGTTCTTGGTTAGGAATACAAGGAACAGATTTGATTTCGGTGAGAAAAGATGATTACAATGAAGGTATCATTTACATTGGTATTACCAGAACGGATGGTATGAATATCTCTGGTAGTGGCGTAATTGGTTCTTTGAATTTTACCATTCAAGATGATATTATGTTGCAAAGAGGAAATGGTGGTACATTGGATTTTGATTTTAATATCAAGGATGTTAAAATGATTGATAGTCAAGAAAACGACGAGTTAGTAAGTCCTCAGCAGAGTACTTTGACAATAGCTCCACCAACCAATACGAATAATCAATTCTTAGTAGAAAGCATCAAAGTATTCCCTAATCCTGCATCTGGATTAATTAATATTCAAGCCAATGGTATTACTATCGAAGATGTGATTATGAGAAATATGAAAGGGCAAGTAGTGAAAAATCAGATTTTGAATAATAACGAAGGACAAATTAACGCGGAGTCTCTTCCTGTTGGAATCTATGTCATTAGTATAGTAACTGACCAAGGAATACTCAATCAAAAAGTAAGTGTATTAAGATAAAGTATGTAACGGTTTTAAAGAAAGTATATCTTAATAAAATGTTGAAGCAATCCATGAGGCAAGCATCGAAAGGTGTTTGCCTCTTTCTCTTTATTGCTTGAAGTGTTCGGGGGAAATAAAGGAATTGAGTAAGTAGAATGAGAGGATAAATGATATTATGAATTGATGGTCAATGTGTTATGTTTTTTTTTGGAGTTCGTTAATTTTGTGGGACTATTTACTTCTATTTTTATAGGTATTACAAGGTTTATTATAGGTTAGGGATTAGGCAAAAAATAACCTACCAGTCGAACTTATTCTTTTTCATTTATACTGCGCCTGCCTGTTGCAGACAGGTTAAAAATACTCGCCTTAGCGATCAGGCTGACCGACAATACAGGCTTTTAGGTTAAAATATTTTTTAAAAATACATAATCAACTGAAAACGAAAGAATTATACATGTTTAGTTTAATCTTAATTTTAAAAACTTGTATTCTCGGTCAGCCTGTATGGCTATGCACCAATTTTCTATATTTCTTAAAAAGAAAAATAAAGTCGCTATATCGGGTACATTATTTATTTCCTACTCCCTTAAAAATTAATTTCTTTTTTTTTATTAAAAATGACTTCAAAAATAGCCAAAATTACACCTCTATTTAGTGTTTACACCTTTATTTATTCCTATTTTATGGCTTATTCTATTTTTATAAAAAAACATAACCAATGAAAAAACATATTATTCTACTCTTATTGAGCGTTTGTAGTTTATCCACGCTTTTTGCGCAAGGTCTAAAAAAAGGCTATTTTATATTGAATGATGGTACTACTGTTGAGACCTATATAAAGCTAACTGGGAATAAAATCAGTTATATTAAATATCAAAAAGGTGTAAAATCAAAAAAAATACGAAAATCTAAATTAACGGATTTCGGAAATATCATAGATGGTCAAAAAAAATCAAAATATGCTGAGCATGCTTTTTCAAAGAAAGCTTATAAAGCTTATTATATTGACTCTAATACAAAAGATACAATACCTTTTTTTCTAGCGGAAAGCAGCCAAGGATACATTGATGGCTACAATCTGGATAAAACAGATTTGAATTTATTACCAGAAGATACCGAAATGGTAGTAGCTCAAATGCATTCCAAAACTATCACCTTTGACGTTGTTAATATTAGATTTAAGAAAAAACGCACGAAGACTTTCTTTCTCGAACGAAAATCTGGAAGTACTATTAATATGTACACGATTACTGTCAAAAAAAGAGAATTACAAGACCTTGACGAGCCTTATTATATGTATTTTGATTCTATGAATCCAATAAGACGCTCAGGGAAAGAGGTTGTTACTAAATATTATTTCTTTCACTTATTGGTCAAAGGAGACCGAAAGCTATTGTTAGCATTCGGGACAAAAGACCAAACATTAAAACTAGAAGTCCGAAGTTATATCAATGATTGCGCCTTTATCAACTCAAAATTAGGAACAAAAGGTTATCAAATTGAAGAGGATTTATTCACAATTATAGAAACATATAATCAACATTCTAATGATAATGAATGTAATTGATGATTAAAAATAGTCAATAGAAGGGGTATTATTCAATTTGAATAATACCCCTTCTATTTTTTAAAATTTGTTTTTTAGTCTTTATTCAAAACTACATCACCGCCACTGCAATCGTCAAAATACTCACCTTCGTATTCGGAACAGTTAAAAGATGAGCCGCACACGCCTCAAGCGTTGCGCCAGTCGTCAAAACATCATCTACCAAAAGAATATGCTTTCCTTCAATCAAATTTGGATTCTTAATTTCAAAAGCATTCTTGACATTATCAAAGCGTTCGGAGCGAGATTTTTTAGTTTGAGTCTCAGTATGTTCTGACCGAATCAAAACGTCCTTATAATAAGATAGCGATAGAGTATTTGACAAACCTTTTACAATCATTTCACTTTGATTGTAACCTCTTTCATGTAACCTTTTGAAATGTAAAGGAACAGGAATCATACAATCAACTTCTGCAAAAACAGAACTTTTGAGTTCGTGACCATACCATTCGCCTAGCATTACGCCTATTTGTGGTTTTCGTTGATATTTGAGTCCGTGCATGAGTTCTTGTATCACGCTATTTTTAGAAAAATAATACAATGCAGCGGCATTTTCAATAGGTGTGCGTCCCCAAAAACGCTCCATCATTACGTTATCTTTTTGTTGATGAAAATGCGTTAAAGACAAGCTGTTTTCACAAGTTGTACAAATAGGAATACTCGGCTGCGGTGTATTTCGTTGGCAAGCAATACAAAGATTAGGGAAAAATAATCCATATAAACCTTTCCAAAGGTCTGATAGATAAGGTTTTATTGTAGTCATATATGTTTTTTTTTAATTTATTTATAAAAATAATGCTTTTCAACCAAACAATTAGAACGGTAGTACCGTAAAATAGTAGTGCAGCTAAAGAAATTAAACGCATTGAGATTTTGATACTTTGACTAACTCTTCACTTAACAATTAGAAACCATATTTTAAAAAAACTTATTTCTGTATTGGATAAAATTAGAATTCGTTGAGTCCAATATTTGTGTCTAAAAAAATTATTCAAGTCTGCCGAAGTATCAAAATACTACTAAAATTATTAAATTTCTCTTATGAAGCACTTATTACTTTTACTAATATTTTCAACTACTGTATCAGCTTTTGCTCAAATAAATAATACTACGGATGATTTTGAAAACTATAATATAGGCGATTTTGACCAACAATTCGATGATGAATGGACAGGTTGGGCAGGACAATACTCTAACGCGGTGATTTCGGATGAATATGCCTACGAGGGTATTCATTCTCTTGAAGTAGCTCAGCAAGGTATTTCTAAAACGGATATTATTCACAAAATCGAGACTTTATCAGAAGGAAAAAAGGTGCTTTCTTTCATGCAATACATTCCTTCTGAAGGAAGTGGCGCATATTACAATCTACAAAATAGCTATTCTGACGGTGCAAAAAATTGGGCAGTAGAAGTTAGGATTAATGCCACTACTAATAGTGCTTTCATTCAGACCGCAGCTAATCAATTCCGTTTTGAACCTGTATTTGATAGTTGGATGAAGCAAAAATTTGTATTTAATTTTGATAAAAACGAAGGGCAATTTTTTTATGGTGAAACGCTTATTCATACTTGGGATTTGAGCCTTGATGCATTAGGACAAGAAGTTGAACCTGCTATCAATGCGATTAACTTTTTTGCACTAGAAAGTCGTCAATCGGAGCGTCGTTCTTTAGCTTATTATGATAATATCACGGTAATAGAGAATGTATCAGATGATTCTTTTTTGATGCCAATCATGGTCGATGAACCAACTTCTTTAAATGATTATATTCAAATCGCTCCAAACCCAACTAATGCAATTACTCAATTAAAATTGGATTTTCCGAATATACAAAACTTAGAAATTCGTATTTATAACCAGAAAGGACAACTGTTACAAGTTTTGAATGACGAAAATATTCAAACGAATCAATATAGGTTAGATTTATCTGAATATTCAAATGGAATTTATTTTTGTCAGATTCAAACAAATGATGATATGGTGACAAAGCGTATTGTTGTGAGTAAATAGTTTTCTTATAAAAGGTATTTATAAACAAATAAAACCGTGTTGATTCAAGTAATCGACACGGTTTTATTTTTTTTATAAAAAAAAGTACACCACGACACACCAAAAATAAAATCGCTTGCATCTATGTAATTAGAAATCTGTTAAACTCCAAAAAACGGAAATAAAAAGAGTTCCTTGGCATCAAATAGCTCATTTTTTGTTTGTTATTTAACAGAATACAAAAAATGATTTGCTTACAGCCTTTTATTTTGTGAAAAAAGATTAATTTTGGGGCGGAGTATAATATTGGGTTTACACCAATAAAAAACTATTCAATTATAAATTAAGTAAATTATACTTATAATGAACGTTCCAAATAATTTGAAGTACACCAAAGACCATGAATGGGTCAAATTAGAAGGTGATGTAGCGACTATCGGAATTACAGATTATGCACAAGAACAATTGGGAGATATTGTTTATGTAGATATTGAAAGTCTGGATGATGAAGTTGATGCTGATGAGACTTTTGGCTCAGTAGAGGCAGTAAAAACAGTCGCTGATTTGTTTATGCCTGTTTCGGGAACAGTTACTGAAGAGAATGAAGCATTAGGAGATAATCCTGAATTAGTAAATTCTGATCCTTACGGTGAGGGTTGGATGGTCAAAGTAAAGGTCAATGATGTTGCTGATGTAGCAGCGTTAATGAGTGCAGAGGATTATGAAAAATTGGTTAGTACAAAAAGCTAGATTTTTATTTTGGGGTTGGTTTCTGACGATACTAGTATTATCATTTTTACCAAAGTCTAAAATACCCGATGTTTCACTTTTTTTTTCGCCTGATAAATTGGTACATATTATAATGTACGCCACTTTAGTTACTTTAATGAAAGTAGCTTACCCTAGTCTAAAAATGACTTGGGCTATTGGAATAGGAATTTTGTTAGGCACAATGATAGAGATTTTACAACCTATCATTACAAACAGAAACTTTGAAACCTATGATATTATTGCCAACGCTGTTGGTGCTATTGTAGGCTTAGTTATATTGAAATTTATTGTTAAACAAGCTAAATTGTAAGTTATGGCATTCACAGGCTTTCAAGTATTCGTTGGCTTGGCATTGATGGTAGTAGCAGTAATGGGAATAATCTTAGGACTAAAAGGCTATTACAAAAGCAATGCTAATAAGCTAGCAGGCAAGAAAAGCGGTGCAAGCTCGAAGGTTAAAAAGCACGCAGAAGCGGATGCTTTTTCTTTGAGAAGTACCAACATCTTGGTCGGTTTAGTGTGTTCCGTAGGTTTCTCAGTGCTTCTTTTTGGTTGGACTCAGTATGAGGACAAAATCGACGAAGATTTACTCGTAATGGAGAAAATCGACGAAATAGAGCAAGAGGTTCCACGTGTCGCACCACCGCCACCACCACCACCACCACCGCCACCACCTGTAATTGAGGAGGTTCCGGATGAAGAAATTGAAGAAGACATCGAATTTGATAGTCAAGACTTCGACGAAGAAGAAATCGTTGATGTTGCGCCTATCGAAGAGGAAGAAGTGGAAGTAGCTGCTCCTGTTGTTGAAGAAGAAGAGGAAGAAGAGGAAGTTATCGAAGAAATCTTTACGGTTGTTGAAGATATGCCTTCTTTCCCTGGTTGCGAAGACTTACCTACGAACGATGAGCGTAAAAAATGTACTGAAACGAACTTATTGAAGTTCATGTACAAAAACATCAAATACCCAAGTATCGCAAGAGAAAATGGTATTGAAGGGTTAGTTGTAGTTACTTTCGTAGTTGACAAAGACGGTTCTATCAAACAAGCCAAATGGTTGAAAGACATTGGTGGAGGATGTGCTGACGAAGCAACTCGTGTAGTAAAAATGATGAACGAAATGCCTTCTAAATGGACGCCTGGTCGTCAAAGAAGTCAGCCTGTACAGGTTCGTTATAACTTGCCTGTACGTTTCAGATTACAGCAAAACTAGATTCAATTGACAATGGATAATTGACAGTTGACAATGATAAAAGTCGCTATTCTACTTTGTAGAGTAGCGGCTTTTTTTTATAAAAAAAATGAAAGGCTACTTCTACTTGTTGATATAAAATGGCTTTAGCCATGTCCATGTTTGTAGAATAATTGCAAGATAGATTTTGAAGGGCTAAAGCTCAAGT
>CAKZLT010000659.1 GCA_937127195.1 uncultured Saprospiraceae bacterium | reverse complement strand
GGGGGGGGGGGGGGGGGGGGGGGGGGGGGGGGGGGGGGGGGGGCACGTAGCTGTACAAATCATGGCCTGGAGAATGTTGCAAAGATTAAGAGGCGAAGGTTGGCCAAAAGATTTGGTTGACATGATGTATTTAGATGATGATGCAATCGCTTTGGCTAGAGCAACTGGAGAACATGAAGATGAGGCTAATAAAATTATTCATAGAGAAATTCCTTAAATGAGAAATAATTATAACACAAAATATATAAAAATAAAACTAATAAATAAATGTAAATGTTTTATATAATATAGTTCTTGAATCCGACTCTGAACAGAGTGGTGGTGGTTATATTAAATCGAAAGCATCGAAGGTTTACTATTATAATGATAAACCAAAAGAAACACAGAGTATTCACGAAGCTGTTTTGGATATTGATATTGGAAATAAAGATTTGCAAAAAAGCGAAGATGCCGTTCTACGGTTGTATATGGAATATCTTTTTTCAAAAAAACAATTCAATAAAATTACTTTTCAACCTAGCCCTTTAGATACTTTTGCTTTTTTAAAAGAAAGACAAAAAACAGATTACCTTTCGTTTAGAAAATACTTTAATGAGCTTTCAAAGCTTTCAACGCCTTATTCATTACTTGAAAATATGAATTATGCCGAAGTCAATAACTTAAAAATAGGTCAAGTCTTTGTGCAACCTGACGAACCTGGTCATGCAGTTATTATTGTCGATGTAGCAGAAAATGAAGTCGGACAACGAATATTTCTATTGGCACAAGCCTTTTCTCCAGCTCAAGATATTCATATTATTAAAAATTTTCACCATGAAAAACATTTGAGTCCGTGGTATTCTGCTAATTTTGGAATTTCGCTTTACACACCTGAATGGGAATTTACAAGTAGTGATTTGATGGAATTTTAAGGCTACTAAATAGAAACGTCGGATACCTTGAAGGCATTCGACGTTTAATAATTATTTTCGTTTAATAACATTTCATTTCATTTCATAAAATCAACTACTGATATTCTTCGCCAAGTTGGTATTCACTAAAATATAAGTACCAATTAAAGTTGGAATCAATGAATTAAAGAACCATAACGTCAAAGGAATACAACTGATACTAATAATATTATCAGTATAATGCGACCAAATAAAAACAGCCAAATTGATGCGAACTAGCATTCCTGCAATAGATGGCAAGGGAAAATTACTAACTATAAAATAGATAGCACTAATTAATATCAAGGCTTCAAATAATGGTACTTCGATATGGAAGAAGCGCATCAAAAGATAATATTGTAAATAATTCATCAAAACGCGAAATCCCGTCGCTTGCATAATTAAGCGTAATTCTTTCACCGAATACTTTTCTAATAATCGAACTCTATTAATAATACTTTCTCGAATTTTGAAGCGACTA
Source organism: uncultured Saprospiraceae bacterium (assembly GCA_937127195.1). Taxonomy (GTDB): domain Bacteria; phylum Bacteroidota; class Bacteroidia; order Chitinophagales; family Saprospiraceae; genus CAKZLL01. The sequence continues at coordinate 10,087 of CAKZLT010000659.1, read as the reverse complement.
AAAAAGTCAATTCCTTTTTTGATATTATAAAAAATATAAATTCGAAGAACTAAAATCGCCATAATAACAACTCCTAGAATCCAAACCGTTTGTAATTGCCAACCTAAAAAGATATGCAAAACATACATTGCTCCAACAAAGCCATAAATGTCTAATAATAGCTTGATGGCTTCTGCATCGAAATAATTGACTATCAGTAACTCAGCCTTCTTACTACTTTCGTAGGCTATGATTCTACCACCAATTTTTCCGATACGATTATGAACAAAGATACCAATCGCATGACCAGAAATCATAGCTTTAAAAGATTTTCGAAGGGTTGCTTTTGATGGATCTACAATTCTGCGAACCAATATCAACCAGCGAAAACTCTCTGCCCACCACATAAAAGGAATTAATAAACCTGTTGCAACCAAGTACAATAGGTTAGGAAAATTAAGGAAACCATAGATGTGTTCTACCATTACATCTAGGTCTTCTTCTTTGGTTATTTTGTTGTATAAAGCATAAGCGAAGCCCATGACTATCAAACCTTTAAGTAAGATATTCAAGTATTTATTTTTAAGGAATATACTTCCTCTTACTTTCTTGTAAATAAGCCTTAATGTCTCCATGCAATCGTTAATCAGGGCGCAAAACTAAGGATTTAATTTTTACTATACTCGTTTCTAATCATTTTATATTCGTTGAATTAATAAATGGCCGTTTATGGCGTTGATTGCTGAATGTGAAGCGACGAATAACAAATTATATTACAAACACAACGAAACAAAAACATTTTATTTCAACAAAAATGTTTTACTTTTGTCAATGCACACATTCAAGAAAATAAGTACATGAACAAAAAAAGACGAGTTAGAATACGGGATTGCTTTCATTCATGTACTTAGTAGTCAATCAAGTTAATAGTGTCGGACTATGTTTTGTGGTTAAATCGTGTCGGTTTTTAAAACCGACACGATTTCTATCCGACATTATTAACTGGACTAACTACTTAGGGAGTAAGAAAAAAATAATATACATTGAATACAAAAAAGAAAAATCGACGTATTATAGGAATTGACCCTGGAACTAATATCTTAGGTTTTGCCATTTTGGATGTACAAGGCAATAGCTTGTCGATTGTAGAAATGAATGTGTTATACATGAAACATCTTGAGACACATACCGAAAAACTTAAACATATTCTTTTTGAACTTCAAGCTGTTATTGATAAGTATTCGCCGACAGAAATGGCGATTGAAGCTCCTTTTTTTGGTAAAAATGTTCAATCAATGCTCAAACTTGGACGCGCTCAGGGTGTTGCAATGGCGGCAGGACTTTCTAAAAATTTGATTGTGAAAGAATATGCTCCTAGAGAAATCAAACAATCTGTAACAGGAAAAGGTAATGCCTCAAAAGAACAGGTTTATGCGATGTTGAAGACCATTTTTAATAAAAAAATAGAACAAGAATACCTTGATTCTTCGGATGCATTAGCTGCTGCGGTTTGTCATTATTTTAAATCAAAAAATGCCATAACAGGCGGAAAAAGATATAATAGTTGGTCTAGTTTTGTAAAAGAAAACCCTAAGAAAAAATTATAAACAACAAAGAATGATGACGCTTAAGTTAATTTAAACCAAAGCGATTCTAGCCACCACCAGATTTCTTGTCGGCGCATAAATATCCAAATCGCAGCACCTATTAACATAAAAATGGAGATTATTTTAATGTTCTTCATATCTCGTTGCAATCTTTCACGACGACTTTTATATTGAAATTTACTTTTCCGACTACTCATTTGTTATATTCATTTTAATAATTCGGGGGTAAAGGTAGGTATTGAATTTGGAATTATACTAAGGGAGTAGCAAAAAAAAGTCTCTTGATAATTTCATAATAAAAAAAATGCTATCAAAACTCTTCACAGTTCCAATAGCATTTTCAAGTCAATTGTTTTGATGGTTCTTTGACAATTATACTGAAAGTGTCAAAATATTGGTAAACAACCATTTTATATGGACTATTTTATCGTTTACCGTCAGCGAAGCGTTCGTTAACCGTCCACTGAAGTAAACTATTTCCACAATTTTGGCAAAATGTGTTTGTTCTTTAATTTTCTACTTTTGATGCGAGAGAACACTTCAACGCCTTCCTTCGAGTCAAATTCTTTAATATCTACCACGCCTGTATCATACACCTCAACAATCTTGTCCAACTTCCAGATAATTTGATACCCTTCTGTATTCAAATAAGGTGTTTCATATTTTTTAAACGCTTTTTGTACGCGCTTTTTGGCTTGCTTGAATGACTTAGCACGAACCAATAAAATACGTTCCTCTACACTCTGTTGACCTCTTTTTTGACCTTCTACCTGAATAACACAACGTGCTTTCACACCAAAAAAAGACGAATCAGAAGCCTCATTCTCTGTTTCTACTCCGTCTATTTTGTGAATAAAAACGCGTTCTATTGCTATGTTGGGTTCGATTTGCAACAAATTTTGATAAGGTAAAGTTACTTCTATCTGGTGCAATTCCATCTTAGAAGTATCCACAGACAAGGCTGCCAAATCTGTTTTGAAAGCTTCAAATTGTTCATTTTGAGCAGTTCTGATGGCTTCAATTCTTTTTTTAGGCTTGAGTTTTAGCCATTGTTTGTAGTTTGGGTATTTCAAATAAATAGATGCTGTAACTTTAGGATTACTACTTTCTAGTGCTGTTGTTGTCGTTTTATAGGCATCTAATATGATGATTTTTGCCATTGTATTGGTTTTATTGTTTTTTGTAAAAAAATTAGTCCAAATCTTATTTTCAGACTTCAAATATTCATTAAAGACACTTTTAAAATACAAAATTTCAAAAAATGCGCAAAATTATTTTTACTCAACAAAGTAATCATTGATTCTATATGACTTTCTGTGGTCATTCAAAATGTCACCTACTTAATCTGATTATTTCTAGTTTCTAGATTCTAGTTTCTGCTACCGCTGTTTCGATTAACAGCGGGCAGAAACTAGAAACTAGAAATAATTTGAAAAAGCGAAATTTTAGACAAACCACATAAAATCATAAAGAACCTAATCATTCTACGTTTTTTTCTTATAAAAATGAATAGATTTTGTTACCTTGTAACATCTAACTCAATACAAACATAAAACATACTTACCAATGAGAACACCCGCAATTATTATCGTTTTTGTCCTTTTAGGGAGTTTCCTCTTTTTGACCAATCAATATGAAGTCAATCAAATGACAGCATATCTAAGAACTGGAGGTTGTGAGCGTTTTTACCATCCTTTGCCAAAAAATTTCACCACTTTAAATAAAGAAACAAAACCGCTTTTTTTGGCAAATAAAGAGGAATTACACATTTCTGGTAAAAATTTAACTGATTTACCTCATGGGTATTTTGATGATATCGACTGCTTCAAAAAGCTTAAATTATCCAATAATTACCTCAATCATATTCCCTTAACTATCCAAAGTTTAGCATCTCTTAAAGAACTTAATCTCAGTAATAACCAGATTGAAGGTATTCCCTTCAATTTTTTTGAAGACATGGTCAATTTAACAAAAGTTGATTTGTCTTTTAATAATTTAAAAAAAATACCTATTGCTCAATTCAACGATTTAGAATATTATAACCTTTCTAATAATAAAATAATAAACTTGAATGAGCAAAGCGACATAGCACTTTCTAAAAAAGAAACCATTCGTATTCAGTCTATTAATTTAATGGATAATGGTTTGAAACTTGTTCCAAATATACTAACTAATATCCATGGGCTAAAAACTTTAGTATTATCAAAAAATAGTATTAGTACGCTTCATTTGTTCGGTGAAGAAACCATTTTCAATGATTTAAACAGTCTAGTCTTGACTAATAACCATATTGTGATGCTTCCTGAGTATTCAGGTGCTTTCCCTCAATTAGAGCATCTTTACTTGAACAATAATAAATTAATTGGCTATATTCGTCTAATGGGCTATTATCGCCTAAAAGAAGCCAACTTCAATAATCAACTAATAAAGTCCATCACACTCGGAGGCACTTATAATCTAGAAACACTTAATGCAAAAGCTAATCGATTAAATGACTTTACCATTTTAAAGACCTTTCCTAAGTTAACCAAGATTAATTTGCAAGAAAATGAGTTTTTAATTACTCCAGATTTGACAAATGCTATTAATTTGGAAGAACTCAACCTTTCTATGAATCATCTCAATTACATGAATTGGGAAGGCATTTCTCATATCAAGAAAGTAAATTTGAGTTATAATTCATTGACCGAAATTCCCGAAATCAATAATCATAATAATCATAAAGTCAAAGAATTAAATTTATTTAATAACAATATTAAAGTTCTAAATTTAGACGATTTACCTCTTTCATTAGAAGAACTCAACTTAAACTCTAATGAACTAACCACTTTAAAAGCCCGTAAAAAATATTCTAATTTATTACATTTAAAACTGGCGTATAATAACTTAACGAATATATCAATATCGTTTTTAAAAAAAATGCCGAACCTCAAGTCACTTCAAATAAATGACATTTATAGTAAAAACGAAAAACTAGCTCAGCAATTAAGAGACTACTGTTATCAAAAAAACATTAAACTAATATTAGAATAATTACAAATTACAAAAAAAAGGATATAAGCCAATTGTTAAAAAAAGTAACATTTGGCAAGGAATATGTAATACAAGGAATATGAGTAATCACATCTTTTTGTCATAAAAAGGTGGTTCTTTGACATATTCAACTTGGTAAATATCTTATATTTCAATATTTGTTTGTACTTTTAGCCATAAGTTACAGATCCATTTATTTTATAATTAATTGATACTGAATGGAAATATGAATAGTCGTCCTTTTCATATAAAAATTTAGAATTCAATTATTTTCAACTTATTGAGATGTATAAAGCAACGACAAGTTTACAAGTACAAGGCTTGTCACAGCAAGAACTAATCGAAGGCTGTATTAGAGGCAACCGTCAAAGCACGGCGGCACTATATAGCAGTTTTTCACCTACAATGTTCGGTGTATGTCTTCGTTATGCGAATGATTATCATAGCGCAGAAGATATATTACAAGAAGGATTCATTAAGGTGTTCAACAACCTCGACAGGTTCAGAGGAGAAGGTTCTTTTGAGGGATGGATGAAGCGCATTTTTATTAATACGGCAATTGAGTATTACCGTAAATCGACCAATCATAATGGTCATGTTGAGTTAGAAAATGTTTCTACTCAACCAACACAAGAACGCGCACTCGAAAATCTCGCAACACAAGAACTTTTAAAACTTATACAACGTCTCTCTCCTGGTTATCGTGCAGTATTTAACCTTTATGTAATTGAAGGTTATTCTCACAAAGAAATAGCGAAAGTCTTAGAAATATCAGAAGGTACTTCTAAATCACAATTAGCTAGAGCGAGAGCTATTCTGCGAAAAATGGTAAAAACTTTAAATCAGAGATGAGTAAACAAAATCAAGAATTTGACGATTTGTTTAAAATGGCTTTTGATGACCATCAAGTTACTCCGCCAACTCACCTCTGGGATAATATCGAGAGAGAGTTGCCTCCTGCGAGTGACGACTTAGTTTTCAAACAAGCCTTTTCAAACTTTGAAGTAGAACCGTCTCCTGTCGTTTGGGAAAACGTTAGCCGAAAGTTACCATTTAGTTTGGTAATCAGAAGGCACTTGACAATGTTGAGTAGAGTTGCAGCCGTTGTATTAATGGTAATGCTTGCAACATTGTTTTTTGACGAGTGGAATATTATTTCCACACCAGATGGAGCAGATGCTTCTATACCTACTGCTGAGGTAAATACTCAAAAGGATGATGTTCAGAACACAACACCAGATGTCGTTTCTGAATTGGTCACCAATGAGATGATACCTGAGCAAACAGCCGAAATGACAACAATAGTACCTGAAAAGTCAGTTACTAAACGTCGTGTTATATTTATTCCAGAAACCAATATCTTATCATCAGATGGTAAAAGCGTTTTCAAAGGACGAGATGCTCTAAACAAGCAAACAGAAAACGCAATCAAGGGTGAAGAAAAAGATAAGCTCAAATCTAAAGCGACTCAACCTTTTGCACAAATCAATACAACTGATTTGATAAAAGGATTGAATTATTTAGATAATCCGATGCTTAACGGATCTAATCCGACAAGTGATAGAGTATTAGTTTCTAATGCATTAAGCGGTTTCATGGAGCGTTTGTCGCTCGAAAGACGCGCGCAAGAAGAATTGACAGCCAGAAAAGACGAGATTTTCCGTAAGGAAGCCATGAGTTATGAAGGATTATATGTATCTGCGGCAACTCAATGGAGTAATTCTTGGATTATCAATCAAGCTATCAATGATGAATTGGGTGCAGCAGTTGCTCCTGCTATCGACTACGGAAAGTCGTTTGGTGTAAGTGCGGGTTATAAATTTAGTCCTAAAGCAAGTATTGAATTAGGTGTAAATCATAGCCAACAAGGACAACGTTACAGAGAAATTGCAAATGGAGAACGCATTACAAGCGTTGATTTGACTTATTTACAAATTCCTTTAACGTTCAAGTATCGCAGAAAGGAATTGTCTAATCAAACACCAGTAAGTATTAGTTACATTGGAGGATTACAGTACAGTCGTGCTATTCAATCTCCTCAGTTAGCAGCAACACTTAATGGTGAAAAAATCGCAGATCCTGTGGTTACTTCTGACTTGTTTGTTACAAACGAAATTGGAGTAGTTGGTGGATTAGATTGGGATTTTTATTTGAATAAAAATTGGTCAATTACAGCAGGTGTTCGAGGTAGTGTAGGAACAGATATGAGTCAACCGTTTGCTGATGGTAGCAGCTATAATGCGCTATTTGGAGCAAAAGCTGGTATTAATTACCGCTTCGCAAACTAAAAAGACTTTTAAAAATTATTAGTTTTTAATGATTTTTATAAAAAAAGTGAACTAAAGTTATTTCTAATATGGAAATGCTTTAGTTCACTTTTTTTGTTTGGGTTTATAATTAATTTTTGGTTCTTTGATAAAAATCGGCTGACGGCATAGCCGTATAGTTAAGGTAAAAAAGCTCCAAAGGGGTGAAATATGACAGCATTGGGGCTTGTCCCAATGAATGAGGTGCATAACAAATTGTCGCATATTAGATTTACGAAATCTTAAAGATTTGGCAAATCTGTTTCACGCAGCCCATTTGCCAAATCTCCAAGATTTCGAAAATGTTTTTTCTACTATTCCGACAATTTGTTATACAACCCAATAAATTATAAAACCATCAATTTCACCCTGAATGGGTGAAATATATTGCGCCCATTCAGGGCTGACTAGGCGCGTTTTTATGTTTTAATACATTGAGACAAGCCCAATGCTGTCATATTTCTCCCCTTTGAGACTTTTCAAAGAATCTTTTACTATAAAATCGCTTGTAATATAAACGGGAGACGAAGCTCGTCGCACTACATTTGCACAAAAAAAAGAAGATGCCACCAATATTTGGTAACATCTTCCTTTATTTTTTACTTCGTTTTTGAAAACCGCTTTTTACTTGATTTCTCTATAAATAGTCCAAGAAGCTAAGCGACCATTACTTATATAAAAGATAGCTTTTTTGTTTTTATAAACTAAATATTGCCCTGTTCTAGTTTCTTGTGTGTAAGAAGCTGGACCATATTTTGCCATAAAGTCAGCTTTTGAAGCACCTATTGATAAGCCTAAAGCTGTTGAACCCGTATAGTTTTTACTAGTCATTTGAAAAATTGTTGCCTTTTCACCGCCATTTACAATATTGACTGTTACCTTAGAGTTTTCTAATTTTTTATGACCATAAACAATCGAAGGCGTAATATTAAGTTGCTTGTCAACATCCACGTTATCCGCAAACTCACTCAAACTAAAAGCATCAATTTTTTCTGCCTTCAAAGACATTTTTTGCTTAGGAGCTTCTGCTGCTGGGCGTTCATTATTTTGGTGAATGTAATTATTCAATGCCGCCAAAGATGCAGAACTCGCAAATGACTGCTCTACTTCTTGCAACAACTCTTTTCCTTCATCCTCTTCTTCTAAATGAAAACTAGCAATCGCTTTCAAAATCTTTGCATCACCTTGAGTTTTCTTGTTTTTTGATTTTTTAGCTAGACGTTCTGCTTTTCTAGCCCAATAAATCGCATCTTCATGCTCACCTTTCAAATCATAAGCACAAGCCAAATTCAAATAAGCTGAACTATATTTTTTATCTAATGCTTTTGCTTGTTCAAAGTATTTAATAGCTTTATCAACCATTTCAAAAAACTTATTTCGTTGCGCACTACCGAATGCTTCTACGCCACCTCTCGCTTTGATATCCAAACGTGTTTCACCATCTAATTGTAATGGATAAGCATATTTACTTTCTTTTTCACCTTCTGGAACTAACGCTAACGCTGCCATTGCTGCATTTACACCAGCATTATTATAAATCTCTCTACTCTGAAAATCTTTTAATATAAATGTAAAGTACTTATCAGCTTCTTCAAACTCTTGCAAAACCACCAAGTGATTTGCCGTTTGATAAATACCAACCAATTCTTGCATTTTTGCTTCTGCCTCTATTGCCAGCTTTGCGCGGTCATCCAAACTAGGGTATCCAGGAATCACACTACCCAAACCATAAGCTTCATATACATCTGTCAAAAACGAAGGCATAATTCCAAACGTATTATAACCAGCAGAGTGCGCCAAAAAACCGCCTAAATAATCCGCTTCCGTTTCATTAACTGCTTTCATTTCTTTACCAGCCTTATTTTTGACCTCCTTCGAAATCTCCATACTTGTATAAGCACTTGCAAATTCACTTCCCCAATTGTGTTTTTCATAATAATGCGTAATCTCATGACCTAGTAATGCTGCAATTGCATTTGCAGAATCTGCGCCATAACTTACACAAATATCATAAGCCTTTTCCTCTAGACCTATTTGTGTTTTTTTACCATTCATCCACGCTACATAGCGTTCTTTTTTACTCATAATAAACTCAGGCACTTTCAGGCGAGCATCTCCTTTTGCTGCTATTAACTCCTCAAAAATCTCTTTTGCTACCTTATATTTGTAGCTATCTTCTGGAATTAACCCTAAATCCTCTTCTTTTTGAGAACTACTTGTGAAGCCAATAATCATAATTGCAGCCAAAGCCAATGATAAAACAGTTTTCATGATAAAATATATTTGAATTGTTTGTTTACAGTTTTCGTCTTACAACCATTAAATGTAATAAATTTCGTTGATGTGACAGGTCTTTTTTTTACTATATAATTCTCAATCGATGCGGTTTAGATTTAGGTACTCGCATTATAATTCCTCTAGCTTCCAAATCTAATTTTACCGAAACGACATACCAAGCCACTTTTCCATCAAATTCATCTTTCAATTTTCGCTCTAAAATATTGGTCAATTCTTGATAAGACATCTCTTCGACTCCTTTTAATTGGTCTAAAATGGCATTTTTAATAAATTCATACTTTGATTGTAAAATATTTACTCCCTTTTTGCCTTGAGGGTGTTTTGTCATTATTCGGTTGTCCATTTTTATTTACATTTTTTTAATCTAAATATTATCTTTTTCATTTTACTCAAAAACATTAAAACCTTGATATATAACACATTATAGCTATAATATTCTATTATAAAATAATAACATACAAATAGAGTACTTTTTTTTCAAAAAAAAAGAAAAAAAACGCCCCGTATATCTCATTCGGTACAATCTTTGAAAAGTATATTAATGTATTGTGGTGAGTTTAATTTTAGAGTGTTGTAGCAGAATCTGCTTACAACGCTCTTTTTTTTTGCAAAAATTTAACTTGTTTTAAAAAAAGGTTAAAAGCCACTAAACGCCATTTTCTTAAAATTTAGAATTCCTTTTCTTCGTTTACTAAAAATAAAGAATATTTCACACAACCGCTTTATAAAATTAACTAGATATTTGCACTGAGTAAATATTTTATATATTTTGAATTAGAGTATTTTCTCATACTACTATACATTTTTGTAAATCTAGTTATTCTACTTGATTTTTGACCTCCCTTAATCCCTCCGAAGAAGAGA
>CAKZLT010000658.1 GCA_937127195.1 uncultured Saprospiraceae bacterium | reverse complement strand
TCTTAATTTTATAGAGTGAAAATATCTATCAATTTTAATAATAATCCATTCTCAGCCGACCTAAATCAACCTATTGATATTTCTATTCCTTTGAAAGAAGGCATGGAAACCGTCAATTGTTTTTGGGCGACTTATATGGATGTCGCGCCCGTAAGAATGGGTAGTTTTGTGGGTTCAACACAAGAAGGCGGTGCTGTCAATTTCAAAACAGTGAAATTTACACCACACGGAAATGGCACACATACAGAGTGTGTTGGGCATATTTCTAAGGAGGTTTATACGATAAATCAAAGTTTGAAGCAGTTTCATTTTGTATCACAATTGATTTCCATTTATCCGCAAAAGCAAGAAAATGGCGACCGAGTAATTACAAAAGAACAACTAGAAGACGAACTCATTGAAGGCATTCAAGCGATTGTTATTCGGACGCAACCCAACGATGATTTGAAGTTACAAACAAATTATTCGGGTACGAATCCCCCTTTTATTCACCATGAAGCAATTGAGTATTTGGTCAAGCACGGCATCGAACACCTCTTACTAGATTTGCCTTCGGTTGATAGAGAAGAGGATGACGGAAAACTATTAGCTCACAAAGCTTTTTGGAAATATCCAGAAAATATACGAACAAATGCAACGATTACGGAGTTGATTTACGTTGATAATAGAGTAAAGGATGGTTTGTATTTGTTGAATATTCAAATTGCTAGTTTTGAGTTGGATGCAAGTCCGAGTAAACCTGTTTTATATAAGTTAAAATAAAAAACGTTGATACAGAAGCAGTCCAAAAATCAATCAAAGGTGTTTCGAGATTTTAAAACACTCGATAAACGGAATTACCATTCTGTCGTTCGGTTCTACGAACGATACAAAATGGCGATTCTGGCTTTGCCTTTTGATGAAACCTTTGTGATGAAACTCGCTTACTGTACAGCTCTTTTTGAAATTGGGAGATATGAACAACATTTGAAATTAGCGGATGAAATCATTGAAAATTCTATTCTGAATAACATTCAATTTTATCAAGGTGAAGATATTTATTTAAAAACACTTTTTCAAAAAGCAAAAGCGCAATTTCAACTCAAAAACTACCATTCCTCAGAGCATATTCTAAAGGAATTAATCAAATTGTCACCCCGACAAAAGACGTATTTGAAATTATTGCATCGCTGTTTTTTGAAAAAAAGTGGTAAATATCTTCAAAATTTACAGACTGTGGGTATTTTCATCCTCCTTGTTTCGGCTGGTTTTTTGGTCATTAATATCATAGTTATTCATTCTTTTTATGCTAATTATAGTAATACAACCAATTTAATCACGGGAATAGGTTTCGGATTCGGCATTTTATTCATTCTATCCAGCATCATTATTCAGCGCGTCCGCATTCATGGAAAAGTCTTCGCATTACAAAAAGAGGCATTGGAAAGAAAGCAATCTTCCGTCTAATTCATCAAATATTGTTGTTTCAATTGCTTCTGCATCTCTTCCGAAATCCCCAATATTTCTGTTAAATAATTATCCAAACTACCGTACTTTTCATCAATATAATCAAAAGCTGCGCGTAAAAAACTCAGTTCTACATTCAGCAAAGAATATAATCGCTCAGGGTCAGTAAAGAGCTTTGCCTTTTCTAATAAGTTGTCATTTTCTTTTTTACGAAAATAATTAGACGCTAAATAATCTCTTTCAACCTGCGCCATAGAAACTCCTAAAACCCTCAAAATCAATGCAATAAAAAAACCAGTTCTATCTTTTCCAGCACTACAATGCAATAAAGTTGCTCCATCACTTTCTAATAAAGTTCTAAAAATAGTTATCGTCTCAGCTTCCGCACTATCAATAAAATCACGATATGCTTTCGTCAAAATGACTGTCGCATCAAAATCTTCCAAATCATCCTTTAGAATTTTTCGACCAAGTTTACGCATTTCAAGACCTTTGCTTTCTATCGGAAGATTTATCAAATTGACTTCTTTGGCATTTGGCACGCGGTCAGGAAAACGCTTCAACATTTGCGCGCCTCTAAAGTCAATAATTGCCTCAATATCTAAAGATTTAAAAACGGAATGCTCTCCCTTTCCGAGTTTGTACAAATGTCCCGAACGAAATATTTTACCCCATTTGACCTCTTTTCCATCCTCAGTCACAAAGCCACCAACATCTCTAAAGTTAACAGTCCCTTTCAAATTCAATAACCGTTCTCCAATGATTATTTCTTGATTTGAACAGGTGATTTTAATAAAAATTCTTTGCGATTCTTCTTTTATAGCTAACTCCAAATAGTTCTCTTTTTTTATAAAAGTAGTCGCTTCAAAATTGCCTTCTAGCGAAACACTATAAGCTATTTTTAAATTAGAAAAATCAACTGAAATAGGTTGCCAATCATTTAAAAACAAAAAATAACGCCCTTCATGCCTAACCAAAATGGGTTGATTAGGCGTAAGTGTTGGCAAAATCTTTTCGGTCAGTGACCTAGAGGATGTTTTGAATTTATCGACTAAGAGCAAATAAGCTAACAGAATTCTTTTATATATGAATGATACCATAAACGACCTTGATTATAAAAAACGTTGTTTCAATTCGGGTGTTGGAATCCAACAAGACTCTTTTTCTCCAAACCACTTATAACGGTTACGTGCAATGAAGTCATAAACTACATCACGAATAAATTTAGGAAAAATGAGTAACACCGTAACCAAACTCCAAAGTCCTCCAAATTGATTCATGATTCGGAGTCCTGCTGTAGATTTGGTGTAACATTTTCCATTTTCTACCAGAATGACAGTACTCAATGTCTGATTATCTAATCCAAAGGGTTTTAAAATTTCCTTTGCTACTTCTGATTGAAGAGACGCAAATTTGAAATATTGGTCTTTATCTCGCTCAATCGTAAACTGAACAAAGCCATTACACAAATTACAAACACCATCGAATAAAATAACTGTGTGTTTCAAAATTCTAGTATTTTTTTATTAAAAAATTCCTTTAAATTCAAACATTTTGAATAGATTTTAGTTGGGCATTATAATTCAATTATAAATCACTCATATTCAATTTTAATTCAATCCCTACCCTTATTCTACTCATCCAATAAATTAAATTTATCTAATCGTTTTTTCCATTTTCGACTTCTTCTAGGATTCACTTCAATAGGAATACCCAAAGATTTTAGTAGTGCTAGAACTTCGGGTACAATACCCAAAACAAGAAAATACTTTTGACTCCCGTCTTTCAGTTCTAAAATCATAGCTGGACGATGCTCAAGCCATAAAGGAGCTTTAAAAGTTGCTTTCTTTATATTATCTATTTTGACCTTCAGAATAGTTCCATAAGGTCGTTGAGCTATAATTTGATACTTATTCGCAATCACTTCCCAGTTCAATATTGGAATTAAAATAATGAATATAATTATCCATAAAGGGATAAAAATAAATCCTACCGTATAAAAATTTTCATCTGTCATTACAGAATGAACAATCAACAAAAAATAGAGCCATAAAGGAGATAAAACTAGAATAGCATTAATTATTCCTTTTTTAGTCTTCAGGGGCTTATAAAAAATGACAATATCTTCCATTGTTTTAATCTTAAAATAGGTTATTAACTGCCTAATCTCAGTTATTAAAGTAAACTTAATACTTCTTTCTGTAAAAAGTTGATTACTTCGTCAATCTGACTTTCAAAGAATAAGTCATTCGACAACTTTATC
>CAKZLT010000657.1 GCA_937127195.1 uncultured Saprospiraceae bacterium | reverse complement strand
TTCAAATAAGAGTTCATAACATTTTGCATTTACATAAGTGCTATAGAAACATTTTATAAGATTTGCGCTTAGGTTGGATGTGCAGACCACCGGCAGTTTATTGGCTGCTCTATATTTGAGTTGTTATGTATCAAATGAACAGTTTCATACGTAAAAACATGTTTAAGTGTATAAGCATTTAGTAATCCTTTCAAAACGAAAGTGAATCTGATTGATGGGCTCCAAATCCAAATCTATCTTTTATAATTATATAATAATAACCGAATGACGATACAGACTTACATCGAAAACATCAATAGACGCTATCAAACAGGGATTTCGAGAGAACATTCTTATCGGGGCGATTTGCAAACTTTATTAGAAACGCTCGCGCCTGATGTACTAGTGACCAACGAACCCGCTCGTATTAAATGTGGTGCGCCTGACTATGTGCTGACGCGCGAGAATGTGGAAGTCGGATACATCGAAGCGAAAGACATTGGTGTTAATCTCAAATCAAAAACGCTCAAAGAACAATTTGATAGGTATCGAAAGGCATTGCCTAATTTGATTTTTACGGACTATTTGGAATTTCATTTTTATACGGATGGTGATTTTGTGACGAGTATTGCGATTGCCGAAGTCCAAAATGGCGCAATTGTCGCCTTGCCCAATAACTTTGAGCAGTTCAAAAATTTGATAGAAAACTTCGTGACTACGGTGAGTCAATCTATCAAATCATCCGAAAAGCTGTCAAAAATGATGGCAAATAAAGCAAAATTATTAGCGGAAGTTATTGGAAATGCCCTTGAAAGTGATGTAGAAAATCGCCAAAACACCAGCTTACAGCAGCAGCTCATGGCATTTGAGCAAATCCTAATTCATGGGATTACGCCACGCGAATTTGCGGATATTTACGCTCAAACCATTGCTTACGGTATGTTTGCGGCGCGTTTGCATGACCCGACGCTCCATACTTTTTCGAGGCAAGAAGCGGCTGAACTCATTCCGCAGTCGAATCCGTTTTTGCGCAAAATGTTTCAATACATTGCGGGCTATGATTTGGATGACCGTATTACATGGATTGTGGACGCGCTCGCGGATATTTTTCGGGCAACGGACATTGCAGAGCTTTTGCAAGATTTCGGAAAGTCAACTCAAACGACTGACCCGATTATTCATTTTTATGAAAATTTCTTAGCAGAATACGACCCAAAACTCCGAAAAGCTAGAGGTGTTTGGTACACGCCTGAGCCTGTCGTAAACTTCATTGTGCGCTCGGTCGATGAGGTACTCAAAACGGAATTTGGTCTCAAAAAGGGTTTGGCGGATACGTCCAAAACCAAAATGAAGGTCAAAGTAGCCACGCATGATAAGCGGTCAAAATCGGGTTACAAGACACACGAACAGGAGGTGCATAAGGTGCAGATACTTGACCCAGCAACAGGAACGGGGACTTTTTTGGCGGAAGTGGTGAAGTTTATTTATAATAAAAACTTCAAGGCGATGCAGGGAATGTGGAGCGGATACGTCGAAAAAGACCTGATTCCGCGACTCAATGGCTTTGAGCTACTCATGGCAAGTTACGCAATGGCGCACCTCAAACTCGATTTGCTGCTCAAAGAAACGGGCTACAAAGCCAAAAAAAAGCAAGACGCAACCGCGCAACGCTTCAAAATCTTCTTGACCAACTCCCTCGAACCTGGACTCAACGAAGTGCCGAACCTTTTTATGGCGCAATGGCTCACCGAGGAAAGCGCGCAAGCTTCTCGAATCAAGGAAGACGCGCCTGTGATGGTTATTTTGGGAAATCCTCCGTATAGCGGCGAAAGTGCCAATAAGGGCAAATGGATTATGGATTTGATGGATGATTATAAAAAAGAACCAGGCGGAAAAGAGAAGTTAAAAGAACGTAATCCGAAATGGATAAATGACGATTATGTCAAATTTATGCGCTACGGACAGCATTTTATAGAAAAAAACGGTGAAGGTATTTTGGCGTTTATCAATCCGCATGGTTTTTTGGATAATCCGACTTTTAGGGGAATGCGCTGGAATTTGCTCAAAACTTACGATAAGATTTATACGATTGACTTGCATGGTAATTCTAAAAAGAAAGAAACCGCGCCCGATGGTTCGGCTGATGTCAACGTTTTTGATATTCAGCAAGGTGTTTCTATTAATATTTTGGTAAAAACAGGAAAGAAAAAACCAAGTGAACTCGGACAAGTTTTACATTATGACCTATATGGTAAAAGAAATTTGAAGTATGATTTTTTAAAAAGTAATAGTTTAAAAAGCGTTGATTTTGTGCCACTTCCAAATAAAGCACCTATGTATTTTATGGTGCAAAAGGATTTTGAAGCAGAAGAAGGATATAATAAAGGTTTTAGTGTTAATGAGTTGTTTACTTTAAATGGTGTAGGAATGACAACCGCTCATGATGATTTTGTTATTAAAAATAGTTTTGACGAATTATTAGAAATGTATC
>CAKZLT010000656.1 GCA_937127195.1 uncultured Saprospiraceae bacterium | reverse complement strand
ATCAAATTTCAATCAAACCTTATAGGTTTTTAAAACCTATAAGGTTTAGAGAATCGATAAAAAAACTAATGACCAACTCAAATCATATAGACCCAAAAATTAACGGGTGTAATTCAGTTTTTCGCTTATGGTAAAAAATAGCTTTTAGAATGGAATGTTTCCCGCCGAGGTTTCGGGACAGGCATGGCTAAAGCCATTCGTTTCTGGCGAATTTGATAAATACTACAAATATTTTCCGCCGAGATTTCGGGGCAGGCATGGCTAAAGCCATTTTTGAGACCTTCAAGTGCCCGAATGGCTTTAGCCATGTAGATATTTGTAGTTCAAAAGTCCTAATTCCTTTTATTGAATGGCTTTAGCCATGACCATATCGCTTAGAAAGGTTATTTTATTTTCAAAAGCGAAAAACTGAATTACACCCAAATTAACTAGTTTTTTATAAAAAAATAAGTATGCTCAAAGACTGGCTTTATGATGTGATTTGGATGAATCCAGCTTTTCATCACAAAATAATTATTACGATTGTAGTTGGTCTTTTGTTGTATTCACTTAGGAGGCTGGTTGGTCATTTTTTTTTACAAAAAGATAAAGACGTTAAAAAGGTATATTATTGGTCAAAATGGGCAACTTATACTAATTATATCCTTTTCATGCTCATTATTACGCCAGTCTGGATAACGGAATTACAGTCAGCGGGAACGTTTTTGGGGCTTTTGACGGCAGGTCTAGCAGTTGCTCTCAAAGAGCCTATTTCTAATTTTTTTGCTTGGATATATATTGTCATCAAAAAGCCTTTTGAAATGGGCGACCGAATACAAATAGGAGATTCGGAAGGGGATATTTTGGATATTGGTTTTTTTGAATTTACACTTCTCGAAATCAAAAACTGGGTCAAAGCAGACCAAAGCACTGGTCGAATTATTCATATTCCGAATGGTTTGTTATTTACAAAACCAGTAGTTAATTATAATCAGGCAATGAATTACATTTGGAATGAAATTCCGATAATGATTACTTTTGAGTCAGATTGGAAGAAGGCAAAAAAGCTTTTGTTAGAGATAGAAGTGGATTTGTTGAACCCCTTGATGGAAGACGCGACCGACGAATTTGCAAAAGCAAAACGTAGTTACAATATATCTTATCGGATTTTGACACCAACAGTTTATGTCAGAATTGAGAAGAACGGCGTGCTTTTGACATTAAGATATTTGTGTAATCCTAAAAAAAGACGAGCTACGGAGCAAATTGCTTTTGAGGCGATTTTAGAGTTTTTTTATAAAGAAAAGGATATTCAATTCGCTTATGATACGGTACGATTTTATCAGGAAGGAACGGAGCGGGAATTAAAAGTTGAAAATTAAAAATGCCTTTATTGATATTCTCTTGTGAGGCGATTTTTTACGAAAACAAGTTGTCGTGAGCAATTAATTGTGCACCGATTTTAAAAATAAAAAATTAAGATATAATGAATATTTTGAAAAGTGTTTGGACATATCAATGCCCAAAATGCCGTTCTGCTAAAATGTTTAAAGAGCCATTTGAGTTGTCAAATCCTTTGAATATGCACAAAAAATGCGAAAATTGCGGTGAAAACCTTGAGCCAGAACCTGGGTTTTATTTTGGTGCAATGTTTATTTCTTACATTCTTTCGGGATGGATGTTGCTTGTACCAGCATTGATTTTATTATTTGTATTCAAATGGGAAGTGAATATGACGATGGTTGTAGTTATATTATTGGCTGCGGTGACTTACCTCAAATTTTTGAGAATTTCGCGTTCTATTTGGATACATATTATTGTAAAATACAATCCTGCGTTGAAAAAACAATAGTTTTTAAAGAAAGAGAAAAGAAAACAAAATGAGAGTTAGTATATTAGGAACGGGGTGGTTGGGCTTACCTTTAGGAAAGCATTTGAAAGATTTAGGGTATGAAGTCAAAGGCTCAACAACTTCGCCTAAAAAGATATTGGAATTGGTGAATTCTGGAGTTCAACCATATTTGATACAAATTGACGATAGAGTAGTTGGTGAGCGTGGTGAAGATTTTTTTGACACCGATGTTTTGGTCGTAACGATTCCGCCGTCAAGAGATTTGGAGCGATACAAAGTAACGATTCAAACTATTACGCGACAAATCAAAGAAAGTGGTATTAAAAAAGTACTTTATACAAGCTCTACTGGCGTATATGGTCATACTGTAGGCTTAGTTGACGAAACGACT
>CAKZLT010000655.1 GCA_937127195.1 uncultured Saprospiraceae bacterium | reverse complement strand
GCTAGGACTGCGTTTTTTGCCTTGTCTAAATAAAAAACAATGCCGTTCTTTGTGGTAGTTTATTTATTGCCTACTCCCTAATCAGAAGCTACAAAGAAAATGAAAATAGCAGTTAATACACGTTTTTTATTAAAAAATAAGCTCGAAGGGATTGGAAAATTTACCAAAGAAACTTTTCGTAGGATAGTACAAGCACATCCTGAACACGAATTTATCTTCTTTTTTGATCGACCTTACGACGAGTCATTTATTTTTGAAAAAAACGTAACGCCCGTCGTATTATTTCCTCCTGCTCGGCATCCGATCTTATTTGTTTGGTGGTTTGAATTCGCGATAGCACGCGCTTTGAAGCGTTATCAACCCGACATTTTTGTTTCGACAGATGGTTATTTGACTTTAAATACGAATATAAAAACGCTTTTGGTCGTTCATGATATTGCATTTGTACATTTTCCTCAATATGTTTCTAAAGCTGCCAATTTGCATTATCAGTATTTTACACCAAAATATTTAGAAAAAGCAACAAAAATAGCTACCGTTTCGAAGTACTCTAAGCAAGATATTATTAAGCAGTATTCAACTAATTCAAAGAAAATTGAAGTTGTTTATAATGGTTGTGATGATGGATTTCGGCCGCTTTCCCTTGCTGAAAAAGTAACTGTCGAAGACGAATATAGTCAAGGTTGCCCTTATTTTTTGTATTTAGGCTCAATTCATCCGCGCAAAAATGTGGCGCGACTTATTCAAGCATTTGACCAGTTTAAAGCCAAAACAGATAATACTTTCAAGTTATTATTGGCAGGTAGAATGGCTTGGCAAATAAAGGAAGTCGTTCAGGCGATTGAACAAGCACAATACAAAAGCGATATTATTCATTTAGATTATGTGCCAGACGATAAGTTACATACGATAGTTGGCGCGGCGCACGCTTTGACTTATGTTTCACTTTTTGAAGGATTCGGCATTCCGATTCTTGAAGCGATGAATTGTGATGTTCCTTCGATTACTTCCAAAGTAACTTCGATGCCAGAAGTGGCAGGAAAAGCGGGCATTCTGGTTGACCCTTATAATATAAATGAGATTACGAATGCCATGAAAAAAATGGCTACGAATACTAATTTTAGAAATAGCCTTATAGCAAAAGGACGTATTCAACGCCAAAAATACACTTGGGATTTGACAGCAGAACGAGTTTGGAAGATGATTCTTGAAATGACTTAAAAACTAAAAAAATGAAAATAATCTTCATTTCTATATTTTCAATAACATTACTTGCGAATAGCATTTGGGCGCAACCTTGCCAATCCTCACGCTATAAAAAACGATTATTTTCAGAGAAAACCATTTATGAAGATATTACTTATAGTTCTGCAATTCCTTATGCAAAAAGTGGTCAGTCAACTCTGAAGGACTATCAATTTGATTTTTATGAACCCATGAATGATGATGTTGAAAAACGCCCTTTGGTATTAATGTTCTGTGGTGGAGATTTTCAAAAAGGCGACAAAAAAAATAGTTCTATACGTTCGTGGTGCGATAGTCTAGCAAGTTATGGATTTGCTTGTGCCGCAGTCAATTATCGTTTAGGTTATAATCCAAATAGTATTTCAAGTATAGAAAGAGCGATTTATCGAAGTGTGCAAGATGTGCGTTCGGCAGTTCGATATTTCAAAGAATTCCAGCAGACTTTTAATATAGACACCAGTCAAATTTATTTGGGTGGAGATGAAGCAGGAGCAGTTGCTATACTTCATACAGCTTTTTTGACTGCTGAAAAACAGCGCGCCAAATCTACTTACGGTATTCCAACAGAAAAAGAAAACTTAGGCTGTTTGGATTGTTCTGGCAATCAATTTCGACACAATACCAATATTGCAGGACTGATAAATATACGTGGAAAAATTACATCAGTGGACTTAGCACAGGCACGTCAAAGGATTCCAGTCATTAATATAGATGATAAATTACCCGTTACATCCTTAGAAAAAGACCCGTTAGAAAAGTTAAAGATGAAAAGTACCACTTCTTTTCATAATGAGTTAAATAGACTAGGACACCCAACAACCAAAGAAGATATTAGTATATTTAATGCCTCGACTACCACCTTTGCAACTTCTGCTTCACAACAAATTTGGGCGGCAGCTTGGCAACAAATTAGAGCTTTTTTGTATGAGACGATGACTTTTAGTACCCAAAAACCGCGGGGTCCGTTGGTTGCCTGTGTAGGAAAACCAACTCTTTATGAAGCTTCAGGTATTGATGGTGAACAGTTTTGCTGGCAAATCATAGGTGGAAAAATTTTAGAACAAGATAAAAATACAGTCAAAGTCACTTGGGATTATGAAGTAGAAGAAGGCATCATTCGCGTTTCTAAAACCAATCTTTCGGGTGTGGCAGGAATGCCTTCGCCACCTTTGCATGTCAAATTACACGAAGTAGCAGAAGCCGATTTTGTGGTACAAGAAATAGAAGATAATGTAATTGAATTGAAAGACGTTTCATCCTATGGTTCATTTTTTACGGTGGATTTTGGGGATGGAAGCAACCCTCAGAGCGGAAAACCAGGCGATAAAATTGTTCATACTTACGATTTAAAAGATAAATACATCATCACTCAAACGCTAGAAAGCAACTGTGGCACTTCCGTCAATACACGACCTATTCGTATCAAAGAGATTACATCTGACTCTTGGGTTGTTTTGAAAAAAGCGGTTGATATTGAAAAAGAAAGTTACCCGCGAGGTTCTGATGTAACGCTTTCGCTGAATGAAATTCATTACCCAAAAGTTCGTATCAAAGTCATCGCGAACGAAACAGAAACTAAAGTCTTTGATGAACAAATCGTTCTTTCTAAGCGTCCTTCTATTGTTTTAAAAGGAACGAATTTGGTAAAAAGTAAATATACGGTTGAGATTATTGCGGATGAAAATACGGTTCGGAAGTATTTTGAGGTGGAATAAAGAATTTAGGATTCAATGCTAATATTTTCAATTTTTTTTATGTTGTTAGTGAAAGTATTAGCATGAAATACAAAGGGTTTATTTATTTTTGAGATTTTTTTTAATCAAAAAACATAAAACTCATGCGTTCATATTTACTGTATGCTTTCTCTATTATTTTGTATTGTTCTGTTTTATCGGGCTGCATTCCTGTTACTTCGAGCCCTCAAATGCAGATAGATTATTATTGGAGGTACGCTCAACACATGTGCACTGCTGCACACAAAGAATCTAATTTGCACTCAAACTCTTGATGCTACTTTCAGATTTTCCCCTCAAAAAGATGGAGCCCATTGCCTATGGATTTATATCACACATCAAGTTTCAATGCTCCTGATTAGCAGGAGGTCTCCACTGAAAAGTATATAGCAAAACGCTCTGTTATAAATTGTCCTACATATCTATCTGC
>CAKZLT010000654.1 GCA_937127195.1 uncultured Saprospiraceae bacterium | reverse complement strand
TCCACTGCTCCAAATCTGTCATTTTTAGACCTAAAGACTGAAAAATCGCTTCATTTGGAATAATCAAAATTTCCGCACCAACCCAACCACTAATATCTGCAAATGCCACTTCTGGCAGTTGTTCAATCCGCCTTTTAATCACTGATTGTACGAAGTCAGACAGTTCTAATTTATCAGAGGTCGCTGCTAATTTTGGGCTGATATTCATATAAAAAACAGGAATATCCGTCAAATTCGCTTTGACAACACGAGGGCGTTCCATTTCTCTAGGAAGTTGTCCCGTTATTCGGTCGATTTGCTCGTTGACTTCAATAAAAGCATAATCAGTATTTGTGCCAAACTCAAAATCGAGTGTAATCACCGCGCTACCATCTTGTGTCTGACTCCGAATATCCTTTAATTGACTAATCGGTAATAATTGCTGTCGAATGGATTTAACAATGGTATTTTCGAGCGTCCGCGCAGACATATTCGGATAAGTCACTTGCACCGAAATAGTAGGAATCGGCACATCGGGTAATAGCGAAATCGGCAAAGTCTGAAAGGTGACCAGACCTAATCCAACTAAACCAAAAAAAGTTAGAATAACTGCAATTGGGCGTTTTATAATAAATTTTAACATAAATAAAATATTTCCCACAGAGGCTCACAGAGTTTTTTCCACAGAGGTTCACAGAGCTATTCCATTGTTAATTGTTAATTGTTAATTGTTAATTAAAACAACTTCCGCGTCGTGTTCTAAGTTCAATTGTCCCTTTATGATAATTTCCTCATTGGCTTCAATTCCTTTAGAAATGGCGACTTGTTCATCGTTTTGATAAGCGATGGTGACGTAGTTCCATTTGGCTAATTGTGTTTTTTTATCATAAGTAAAAACTACTTCTCGACCAGAACGCAAGACTACCGCTGACTTAGGAATGATGATTTGATTAGGAATGTTCTTTTGTAAAATGATATTCAAATTCATACCTTCTAGGAGTTTTTGAGCATTGGATTTGGTTAATCTAGCGCGGATTTCGACTAGTCCGTCTTTGCTGACTACAGGTTGAATCGTTGATATTTTGGCAGAAAAAGTCCGATTATTTTGTGCTATTGGGCTTACGGTGACTTGTTCGCCTTTTCTGATTTGTATCGCTTCTTGCTCGGTTAGGTTGAATACCGCCTCGAAGGTATTGTAGTTGATAATCTTACAAATCGGTGTTCCTGCGTTGGCTTGTTGTCCTTTTTGTAGATTCACTTCTGAGATAATGCCGTCAAAAGGCGCGTAAACTTTCATTTGGCTGACCTGTCGTTGGAGCTTTTCAATGTTGAGTTGAACGCGATTGTAACCGCTGACGGTGCGTATGGTTTTGAGCTTGTGGGCAGGCACAGAAGTATCTTGGTCTTCTTTTCCGCCTTGAAGGACGAGCATATCGTTTTTTTCAAAAATAGCTTTTTCAAGGTCAAGGTCTGCTTGACGGAGTTGATATTGTAAGTCGGTGTCGTCGAGTTCGGTGAGTAATTCGCCTTTTTTGATGATTTGACCGACTTTTAGGTTGTATTCCGCTACTTCGCCGCTGCTAGGTAGTGTTATTTGAAGCTGTTGCGCTGCCGAAAGTGTACCTGTGGTGATGACTTTGAGTGGAAAATTTCCTTTTTGGGCGGTTTTCGTGGATATTTCATAGACGATTTTTGTGGTGTCTTGTAGGCTTGCTGCTTGTGGGTTTTCATCGCTGGCTTCTGATGAAGTACAAGCGTTTGCTAGAATAGTGATTATAAAAAGTAATAAAAACGGTCTCATGTTTTTGGTTGTTGAGTTGAGTATTTTACGGTGATAAACCGAATATAGTTGATTCTTTCTTTTTATAAAAAAATTTATTTCATCTTTTTTAATCTTCCTGTTACGATTTGTTTTCTTCCATCTTTGAACACTTCTAAATACCTGACATTGTTTTTTATCCCACTCAAAAAATAATATTTATTATCATTTAAAAATTCTATTTCTGTAAATTTTTTTTCATTTGGGAAGTATTCCATTATAGCATAATTATAAGCAATTTTATTATTTACTGTTGTATCTCTATTTTGAATATAATAACGAAATCCTTCGTTTTGTATTAATTCAATTTGTTGATAAGTATCATTAAAACTACTAATTTTTTGGGCGGTTGTAATAGAAAATGCTTCTTCAACCGTTGTAGGTTCTTTATCTAAGGATTGTATTTCATAGGATTTGTATTTACTGTTTGGTGCAAGTATTATTTCTTTTAGGTTTCCTTTCCAGTCATATTGCTGGATATTTGGCGAATCTTGATAAACCAAATAAATACTGGACGCATCATAAGTAAGTGCATAAGCAGGAAAGAATTGCAATAGTGTCTTATCATAATAGCTTTTAGGGTACTTACCAAAACCTCCTAAATCATTCGCCAAAGTATCCAAAAACAGTAAATGTTGATTTGATTTTTGATAAAACTCTTTATTCAGGGGTGCAACTTCTGTAATTTGTGGAGTGACTCCAGTTATAATTTTTTGAAAAATATCAGAATAGACAAACAAACTAGCGTTTGTTGTTCCATATTTATCTCTGATTGCGTCATTATATATTGATTTGATTCTTTTTCCTCTAAAATCATAAATAAATATCGTTAAATCTCCAAGCAATATATAAACTTGTTCATTAACAACAGAAAAAGAATTTATTAGACTATAAGTTCTTGGTGTTATTTGCTGTTCTTTAATTTCAAAAATTTGTTCTCCTTTTGTATTGTAAAGCCTAAAATAATAATCTCCTGCTTTCGGCACATCTATAGCTGTAATACCTATATACTCTCCTGATTGACTAATTCTTCTAATAGACTTAAAAACATTCCCTTCTGTTTCTGATAACGTTATTCTGGATAATTCTTCCCATTCAGAATGGTACTCAACTGCATCTAGTGTTGTTTCTGAATTTTCTGAAATAGAACAGCCGAAAGTTAGTAAAATAGTAAAACAAAAGAAAAATAATTGATATTTTGACATATTGAATAGGTTATTATTGAATTAATTGATTAGTAAGCTCATTTGTTTTCACTTCATACTTATTGCTTACTTTTTTATCAGAAACTTGATAAACCATAATACTATTATTTAGTAAGTCATATTTCATCGTTGCCAAATGTTTTTTATCAATAATAAGATTTTGCCTAATAGTCTTTCCTACTATTAATTTTATTTTTCTTGCGTTTGTAGAACAGATTATTATCTGAACGGCTTCCTTATCATGATTTTCATTTATAAATTTTTTATAATCATCATCGCAAGAACTACAATTATTAATGGGAAGAAAATAATAAGTACTATGCTTAAAAATGGACTCATATCCAACTTCTTTTAGGAAATCCTTTAATCGTTTTGTATCATCGGTAGCTTCTTTTGCTGTATTGCAGCTTAATAGTGATAATAAAAGCACCAAATTAATTAGATGTTTCATCATTTAGCTTTTTTTGAAGTTTAAAAATGGAATAAGTAATATTATTTTCCCCTAGGTTTGGGTTTCCTGGATTAGTATGAGGAATATAAAAGCCTTTTTCACCAACAAAACACGCAGAAAAATCATAAATATTTTTAGGTAAATGAGTTTCACCGATTTTTTCAAAATTCTCATTCAAGATAATCACTATAATAGGGCAATAAGATAAAGCTGTATAATCTTTAACTTTTAGTTCGTCCATAGGTGCTAATGCCAACCTATAATAAACATTTCGATAAGCGTCATAATGCATTCTGTGGTAAGTGTAATTAAAGACAACTACTTCCAAGTCTTCATCCCCTTCTGGTTCTTTATAAAAAGGTTGAGGTGTTTTGCCATAGTCATTATCTACTTTAGCCTTTATCCATTTCCCCTCATTTTTAAAGTTAGTCACCATTATTTCATCCTTAGCAGGCCAGGAATAGACAACATTATCATCATGACCTTTAGTTCTACTCATCATAAAATTAAACGCACCCCATATTTTATTTTGATAACTTTTGGGGAAGTGAATCCTCATTTTATTCCCCTTTCCTGTTTCTAAATCATAACACAATTCGCATTCAAATTCGTCATTGATATTAGCAGGGTCAGCAAGTTTAATTAAAGGATACTGTACGAAACATAACTGTTTTTTATGCAGAAAAGTAGGTGATGTATTCCCTGAACCATGATTAATAATAGCTTCAAAAGAAATTTTGTCAGGCTTCTCAAATATATTTGAATTGATAACTTCTCCTTCTCCGTTCACTAATATCGTCTGAAAGACATTTGCCTGTGTATAAACGTAAATAGAATCTGAATTAATCACTGTAAAATTCTGAATTTGACGAATACTATTAGGACCATTCGTAGGGAAGCGTAACCTTTTGACTAATCGTTGTTCTCCTAAATTATAAATATCAATTCCATTGGTAAACACGTTAGTCGTGTATAGATATTCTTGACCATCTTCTTTGAGATAAGTACAAAGTGGAAATTCGTAAGAAGTTTCATCATCAAGTGGTAAAGTCAGTTCTTCTGCCTTTTTTAAGGTCGTTGGATAGGAAACATTTGAGATTTCTGTTGTTCCACAGTTTATTAGTAAAAATGATAAACCCAAAATGAAAACTGTTAATTGGTTTTTCATAAAATATGTTTTTCGTTTAATACAAAAATGATGAATAGTTAGGTCACTTCATAAGCAACCTAACTACTTTTATATAAGAAAATTAAGTTTCTAGTGAAATTTAATTTCCACCTTCTGCCTCTCCTAATCCTCCACCAAAAACTATCACACAGCTAGAGTGGCAAACATCAATACATGTCTCAGGTCCTGTTCTTTTAGAGTGTGTTTCTATTGTATTACCAACTTCAATTACACAAGCTTGCTCTCCGAAACTTGAAATCGCAAACAAACAGAATGAAAGGGCAATACCCATTTTTTAAATCATTTTTTTCATAACAATATTTTTTCAAGAATTAATAAAATAAATTAAATACTATAACAATAGTCTGCTACTATGACTAGTAGTAGCCAAGTACATGTACTCACCACTCAATGCATCCATTAAGCAGATATCTTTCTCTTTTAGAATTCAAAAAGAGATTTATATGTTGATTTGAAATAGATAGAAAAGTATATCAGATAAGATATGTTTTGATTTCTAGCTTATTTCATAATGTTACTGTTTGTTGTGTTTAATACAATGCAAGTATAAAAAAAAAATTAAAACTTGCAACCCCGTAAGTATTAAATTTAAAAAATAAGTAGATTTTTTGTTAAAAATGCTTTAAAATTCAAAAAAACTTTTAGATTAGCTACCAAAACACCAAAAATATGAACCTCCAATTCAATCAAATTCCAGCGTTTTCGACTCGAATGATTTTTGCAGTGCTGACCTTAATCGGCTTCGCATTAGTACCCCGATTATCCGTTCAATATACGCCTTCGGCTTCCAATGCCAACATCAACATTAGTTATTCGTGGCAAAATGCAGCACCAAAAGTCATCGAAAAAGAAGTAACAACGCCCATAGAAGGCGCACTCAGTCTAGTTCAAAATATCCAAAAAATCTATTCGACTTCCTCCAACGGTAGCGGAAATATCAACTTGACACTCCAAAAATCTGCCGATATAGAATTAACACGCTTCGAAATCGCCATGACCATTCGACGCATTTATCCCAAACTCCCCGAAGGCGTTTCGTTTCCGAGTATTACGCTCAACAACCCAACCGAAGAAGCACAGAATCGCCCCATTTTGACCTATTCACTCAATGGGCAGCGTTCCGCAACAGACCTCTACGACTACGCAACCGAGCAACTCAGCACACAATTATCCTTTCTTTCGGGTATTCGTAACATTGAAGTCGTTGGGGGCAATCAGCTAGAATGGCGCGTCACTTATCAACAAAATCAATTGAATACGCTCCGCCTAACCGCGCAAGATATTCAATCGGCATTACAAAAGCACTTTTATAATGATGTCTTAGGCATTGCCAATATTGATAATCAAACCTTCTCGGTTCAACTTCAATCACAACCATTACTAACACGAGAAGATTGGGAAAATATTCCTATTAAAAACATCCAAGATCGACTTATTACACTCGGACAAGTTGCTCAAATCCAATTAGTAGAACAACCTCAACGCGCTTATTATCGCATTAATGGCAAAAATAGTGTCCGCCTACTATTCTATCCAGAAGCCAATACCAACACCATCGAACTCGCCAAAAACATTCAAACTAACATCAAAAACATCGAATTGCCTAAAGGCTATGAATTGTTTTTGGATGATGACGCCACCGAATACCTCAACGACGAACTACAAAAAATCCAACATAGAACCTTGCTTTCTTTAGCTATTTTGTTGCTTTTTGTATTAATAGTGCATCGAAGTTGGCGGCATACTTTGGTCGTTGCCTTCAGTTTGTTGGCGAACTTGGGTATTGCAGCGATTGGTTATTATATTTTTAATATAGAAATGAATCTCTACGCGCTGGCAGGAATTACGGTTTCGTTTGGGTTGATGATAGATAATACGATTGTTATGGTGCATCACATTCGGCATTATCAAAATCAGAAAGTATTTCCTGCTTTGTTGGCAGCTACTTTCACGACCATTGCGGCATTGGTGATTGTTTTTTTTCTACCC
>CAKZLT010000653.1 GCA_937127195.1 uncultured Saprospiraceae bacterium | reverse complement strand
AATGAGCATATCCACCGAAAAATGAAAAACATTAGGCATTGCAGCAATTTCATGCTTTACTTTTTCGCCTTTTACCACAAAATAGGGGTAAATAAACATATTTTTTGATAATCTAACTTCGGCAACTAAATCTCGTACAATCTTATTTTTTCGCAACCTGCGCGGTCTATTTAACATAGCATTTTTTTTTGAATGATGGATGATGAATGATGAATGTTGAATGCTCCGCTGTTTTGATTACGCTATAGCGAGCATTCAACATTCATCATTTCGCATTCATCATTCCTATTAATTTTTTTTCAAAAAAAGTAATTGAGGCTTCATTTTCAAAAGCACGGAAAGGAATGTAAAAGAATTTATTTTTAGAAAAATAAACTAAAAAATAATCCTTCATTTTATACCATTTAAAAATTCTAGGAATTTCTCTTTTTTGACCTTTTTCTGAATTAAAAACAGCATATAATTTATCATTTTCTATTTCAAATTGGGGGATTTTTAATGTGTCTTGTACTTTTTTAGTTTTAAAAACTCTAAAAAAATTCAAAACTACTAATGAACATATAACAATCAAAAATACTAAAGGAAGGTAACCACGAACATCAAATTGAATGATATTTAAAATCAATAATCCAACTAATAATACAACCAGTAAAAGCTGTCTTTGAATGTATTGTTTTAGATATATTCTAAAAATTTCGCTTGATGAACTTTCTATTATTTTGGTTTTAAGGTGCATCCTTGTATTTTTGTTTTTTATAAAAATCTTAAAAAACTGAGCTAATTAGTTGCAAAGAAAGTATAAAAATTATTTTGAATGGAATATTTACCCTTTTTTTACAAAGAAGTGGAAAAAGTCTATTCAATAATTTGTGATAACGACATTTAAAAATAATAGAGAACCAAAACTAGAACATGACAATAGAGCAATTAAAAACCTGTAAATCCCGATTGGCTGCGCTTAGGGAATATCTTTGACATTGATAATAAAAAAGAAAAAGTAGCTGAAAAGGAGCAAACAACATTTAGCCCTAATTTTTGGTCAAATCCAGAAGAAGCAGAAAAGATATTGAAAGCCATTAAGGCAGATAAGTTTTGGGTGAATGAATATGAAAAGGTAGCAACTTTAATTGAAGATGTAGAAATTTTATATGAATTTTGGAAAGAGGATGAAGCTACAGAAGAGGAAGTGAAAACGCAACATCAAGCGGTAAAAGATGGTCTTGAATCATTGGAACTGCAGTCAACTTTGAATAAAGAAGAAGATGGCTTTGATTGTGTATTGGAGATAAATAGTGGTGCTGGAGGTACAGAAAGTTGCGATTGGGTCGAAATGCTCTATCGAATGTATCGGATGTGGGCAGAGAAATCGGGGCATAAAATCAAGATTTTGAATATTCAGCCAGATGATGTAGCTGGATATAGAAATGTGTCAATGGAGATTTCTGGGGAGTTCGTTTATGGATATTTGAAAGGAGAAAGCGGTGTACACCGTTTGGTTAGAATCAGTCCTTTTAATGCGCAAGGAAAGCGACAAACGACTTTTGCATCTGTTTTTGTGTATCCGTTAGTTGATGATAGTATTGAAGTTGAAGTGAATCCTTCTGATGTAGAAATGGATACTTTTAGAGCGAGTGGTGCTGGAGGTCAGCACGTCAATAAAACGGACTCAGCAGTACGTTTGAGACACTTACCATCTGGAATTGTGGTAGAATGTCAAGAGGAACGTTCACAGCATTTGAATCGTGATAAGGCAATGAAAATGCTAAAATCAAGATTATATGAACAGGAGGTTCAGAAAAGAAATGAAGAACGGGATAAAGTAGAAGCGACTAAGCAAAAGGTAGAATGGGGCTCTCAAATTCGTAATTATGTCCTTCATCCCTATAAAATGGTGAAAGATGTGCGTTCAGCGCACGAGACTTCGCAGGCACAAAAGGTCTTAGATGGAGATTTACAAGATTTCTTGAAGGCATTTTTGTTGGTTGATAATAAGTAAGAAGCGAGATACGAGACCGTCCTTCGGACTACGAGAGGCGAGATGTTATAGCGGCTTGTGAAAATTTCATAGTCAGTGAATTATAAGAATATTGATATAAGAAAATCGTCGGACGCCTTCAAGGTGTCCGACGATTAATCATTAAATAAAAGGTATTAAATAAAAAAAGCGAAACACTAAAAAAGTGTTTCGCTTTATAATTTTTCGTGGGAAATACTGGATTCGAACCAGTGACCCCCTGCTTGTAAGGCAGGTGCTCTAAACCAACTGAGCTAATCTCCCGATAATTTTAAATAGAAATATTATTCTTCAATAATATAGTGGGAAATACTGGATTCGAACCAGTGACCCCCTGCTTGTAAGGCAGGTGCTCTAAACCAACTGAGCTAATCTCCCATTTTATTTCAATAAAAATAAAACAATATTTAGAATAGTTTTATTTTTTGTGTATCACTTGTTTCTCAATGCGGTTGCAAATATAGGGGGTTTTTACGTTTATTCAAATGTGTTGCGGTTTTTTTTTATAAAAAAAATGCTTTGAAGGATTAAAAAAGGAAATGTTTTTTTATAACTTATTCGTTTTCAAATGAGTATGCTGTTTTTTTAGAAGTGATTTTTTTTATAAAAAAAATAAAAAATTTAGAATAGGTTTTCTTTTTTAGAAAGAATAACTTTTATTAGTAAATTGAAGTTATATAATTCCAGTTTCTTAGAAAAAGAAACTATTTTTAATATTATAATTTCTAATTCAAACCACATAAAAAATGAAGTTAACAAGATTAATACTATTACTTTGCTGTTTGCCAATGCTTTCAATGGCACAAGATGCTATTGAATTTAATAATGCCATTGTTGTTGAACAAGCTATGGTAACTGCGAAAAATCTAGAGTACGTTTCTTACTCGGTACATTCTAAGGATTTTAATGAAATTGACCGCAAAAGGAAAGAAATTACAACACAAATAGATGCATCTATCAAAGCTGTTACAGCTTTGACTGCACCCGAAAGAGGAGCAGATTTGAAGAAAGAAGCACTTGAAGTATTGGGAATGTATAAGAGAATTTTCGATATGGACTTTGTGGAAGTTGCTAAGTTAAAGCAAGATAGTGAAAGCTCTTATGATGCAATGGAACGCTATTTTGAAGCACAACAAAAGGCTGAAAAGCAGTTGGATAAGGCAGGTGACCGTTTTAATCGAGCGCAAGAACGCTTTGCAAAACGCAATGATTTTAAAATAGAGAAATCAGATGGTACTGACCCGCTTTCGAAACAAATCAAAAAAATGAATCGTGCGAATGAATATACGCGTAAAATATTTTTAACATATTTTAAGGCAGATAAAGCACATGGAGCATTCATGGAGGCGATGTCTAAGCAGGAAAAAGGCTTAGAAGGAAAGCGTTCTAAAATGGAAAAAGCGGCTAAAGAAGCATTAGGTGTTTTGAAAGAAATGGATGGTTTTGAAGGAGATAAAGATTATTTGAATGCGACAGTTAAGTTAATGACTTTTTATAAAAATATTGCAGCAAATGAATTTGTGGATGTGGTAAAAGTAGCCACTGCAAAGCAGGAAGATTTGACTCAAAAAGACGTCGATAATTATAATAACGGTATTCAGAAGTATAATAATGGTGTGAATGCGTTGATTATGGATTTTAATCAAAAATATAGTGAACTGTTGAAAAAGCATGTTCCAAACGTTGGAGTTCCTAAAAATAAAGTACAAAGATTGTAGAAAGTATAATAGTCACGAATGCACTAATAGAAATTCGTGCATTCGTGGCAAAAAAATATTCTAGTCCAGAATTTTTTTTAAAATTAGTTTTAGAAGATGAGTAAAGTAAGTGCAGAGAAACAGACGGAACAAGAGTTGTTGAGTATGGCATTCGATTATTTGGATGCGCCAGATTTGAATTTGAGTGGCGACGCGCCCAAAACGCGAAACGTTACGGGAACATTCAAATTAATGGATAGACATATTCCTGCACTTCGAGAAGGAGAATATACGTTGACGCTGACACAAAGCGTTGAAGGCGATGGGATTTCGGGTGGAAATACCTTCGAACGAGAACAAAAAATCAAAGTGGTTAGCCCTAATAATGGATTAAAACCTTCTGATATTTTCAATGTTTTTCCGCCAGAAGAATCAACAGGAGATCATAGTCACTGTTTACCTCATATTGTTTTTAAGAGAAGTACATTGCCATGGGAAAAAATTGGTTTTGATGGAAATGTTAAAACGCCGTGGCTTGCTTTGGTTTTATTAGATGAAACAGAAACAGATGCAACAAAAGTTCTGAAACCTGGTGATAAAATAACTATTCATAGCTCATTAATTCCTAAAGGAAACTTGGGTGATTTGGTACATGCAGTCAAACGGGTTGATGAAACAGAGATGTCAATCATCATGAGTAATCGAATTCCAAGACATAATGCAACGAGTGTAGCGCACTTATTGGCTTTGGATGAGGATCGTTTTCCTGATGGCGCAATTCCTGAAGGAGAACACGAATTTACGTCTTTGTATAATTGGAGATTTGTATGTGCTGAACCAGAAAAGCAATTTGAAGGAATATTGAATAACGTGAGTTCTGGACTTTTGAAGTTACCTGATACACCAGACAATGAGGTTTTTAATTCACTTTTTGCGAAAGGTTTTTCTCCTTTACCACACTTTTTACGCAGAGGAACACAGAGTATTTCTTGGTATCGAAGCCCGTTAGTACCTGTTCAGAAAGTTCGTTCTTTTAAGTTTAACAATATCAATTCTTCGGATGATTTACTTCGTTTTGATAAAAAATCCAAAATGTTAGATGCAACTTACGCGTCTGCTTGGGAACTAGGGCGAATGTTGACTTTGGAGGAAAAAGATGTAGCCAATTCTATTTATAATTATAAAAGAAGTTTGGCACAACAGAATAAGCAATCTCAACCTGATGAGTTTGATATTTTGATGAATGATGATGACAATCAAGCTGGTTTGCCTGATGACATTAAGGTCTGGTTGAATAGCTTATTATTCTTGAAACCTGTTCCGTTTAATTACTTAGTGCCTTACGAACAAATGTTACCACATGAGTCAATTCGATTTTTTATGTTAGATAAAAAATGGGTGCAATGCTTGCTGGATGGCGCAATGTCTATTGGGCGTATTTTTGATATGAAAGACGAAAGAAAGCAAAAGGAAACAGAAGAAATTGACTTGAATTGGTCGGGTTTTATTTTGCGTTCGGAAGTGGTATCAAGTTATCCTGATTTGGAAATTATGTCGGATTTTGATGAGCCTGTACAGCGTAGAAGACTAGGTAGCGACGTGATTATGTGTATTTTTAAAGATAAAAAAATAGATAAGGCGGATGTGTTTTTGAAACCAGAAGGCGTTCATTTTGGTTTTTCTAAAATAAGAAAGAATTATAAAATCATTATAAAAGAGGATAACGGACGACCAACAGAACAAATGTTCAACGTTCAGTTTGAGAATAGAATGATGAATATTGACGGTTTGAAATTTCAGTTGGAAGGCGATACAAATTCGGCTGATTTGGCTCTGCAATTGATGATGTTACCTAAGAAGGTGCGGTTTAATGCGAAGGGGTAAGGATTTTATAATCAGAAACAAAAGATGTAATTTATGGAAGATTTTGAAAAATATGTATTTGACCCTGAAAATCCTACGGCTTTCAAGGCTTATGATTTGTTGTTGAAACTTTCAGAGCAGAAGCCAAATGCTGCTTTTTTTGACACATTATTCTTTTCTTGCATCAATCAGAAAATTGTTTTAGGTGATGAATTTAAGAAACGTTTATGGGATTTGCCTGCGGATTATGAAGATTTAGATTGGCTTGCTAAAATTAAGTTATATCATGGTAACTATTCAGAAGGTGATTATTATGACTTTCTGAACAGCTTAATAGCAGAAACAAATAAAATTTATCTCTATAAATATTTAAATTCTTATTTATCTTTTTATGAATCTCCATTAATAGCCGAATACAATATTGATTTTCATTATAGTTCTGAAATATCAAACATTCATTTTAATCATTTAAAAAAAATTGACAAATTTCAAGGAACACTTAATTTAAACAATAACTATAATAATATTTTTCTTTTAAATAAAGAATATTACACCCTTTTAGATAAGGTAGAAATTAATAGAACTATTATATTGATTACAACAATATCTGATTATCAATCAATGATGTATGAGGAAGATAATTATTTTGAAAACTCTACATGGGCAGAGTATTTTCAAAATAGACCGATAAAGCCTATTTTATTAAAAAAGGTAGAAGACATACATTTATTATTAGATTTTTTAGGTAGAGATATTGATAAGATAAAAACTAATTCAGCAGAAACAGAACAAAAACCAACTCAACCACTCCAAAATCTAACACTAAAAAATTATTTCACCATAAAAAACATTCAACTCGAAAACTTACAAGACAAAAAAGAAATTTACTTCCTAGGAAAAAATGGCGTTGGAAAAACAAAACTTCTACAAGCTATACTTTTAGCTATTCGAGGTAATCCGAATGAAGGAATAGTTTCAGATGTAATTAAAGAAAATCCAAATGAGCGATTGTCTTTAATTTCTACATTAGTAGATGGAACAGAATTTAAATATCAACCGAAGCCAAAAAAAGACACTGAAATCTATAAAAACATCATTGCTTATGGTGTTAATCGCTTTAGAAATGATAGTGAAAAAGTAGATAATACAGGCTTTTTGACATTATTTGACCATGAGCAGTATTTGAATAGTCCTGTGCAGTGGCTAACATATTTGGATTATAAAGAGTTAAAACAAGATTTTTCGGGCATTAGCTTAGAACGAGCAAAAGAGCTGATTAAAGATATATTGGAAGATATAACAGAAATTGAAGTGTCGCCAGATGGTGTTGTTTTTTATGAAAAAGGAGTTGCAAAACCATTCAAAGCTTTATCGGATGGTTTTAAAACCTTGATTACTTGGCTTTGTGATATGACGATTCGATTAGCCGAAAAACAAACACACGCTTCTTCGACTAAGGATTTTTCGGGAATTGTAATTGTCGATGAAATTGGAATGTTTTTGCATCCAACTTGGCAATATAGTTTAATGAAAAAGATAAGAAATCAATGGTTTCCTAACATTCAATTTATATTCACAACACATAGTCCAATTGAGATTTTGGGCGCATCTCAGGACGCTGTTTTTTATAAATTGTACAAAGAAGACGGAATTACCAAGGTTTCAAAGCCTGTTGAAAACAAATCTATTTCACATTTAATGTTGAATGGCATTGTAACTGCGCCGTTTTT
This sequence comes from uncultured Saprospiraceae bacterium, assembly GCA_937127195.1. Lineage (GTDB taxonomy): Bacteria > Bacteroidota > Bacteroidia > Chitinophagales > Saprospiraceae > CAKZLL01. The sequence continues at coordinate 5,319 of CAKZLT010000653.1, read as the reverse complement.
ATTTGGTTTACCGAGTGCCAAACAAGCTGCTTTTGATGAAAATAAAGACGATTTAGATACCAGCGATGATTATTATACGGGGCAAATTCGAGAAGAATTACTCAAAAGAGTCACCGAAAAAAAACACGTCAATCAAGAAGATATAATGAATTTATTAAGCGATGCTTTTGATGAAGTAGAAAAGGAATTAACACTCAATGATAAAGATTAACAAAGACCTCAAAGTGATTCCTGTTTCTCTAAATAAAGAAATTACCCAAAGGAAAAGAGAGGAATTAATCGCTCATGGCGGATATATTAATGAAGGAAAATATAATGATTGGTACAAAAAGCCTGATGTAAAAGCTGCTTTGATTGCTATATATCATTATAAATGTGCCTTCTGTGAGCAGAAAGTAGAACAGTTTCAAGTAGAGCATTTTCGACCCAAAAGTATTTATTATTGGTTGGCGTATTCTTGGGATAATTTGTTATTGGCTTGCCCAACTTGTAATGTTCATAAAAAAGCACATTTTGAAATTTTAGATAAAAAAGTAAAATCTGATAATATTGATTTTGATGAAATTCATGGATTAGCCGTTTCTTATAATAAGATAGAGCAAAATTTATTTGCACATCCAGAGCAAGAAGAAGAAATTCAATCCAAATTAATTTTTGATTTTGGAAAAGGAAAAATTAATTCTAAAGATAAAAAGGTGGCTTACACAATTGAAAAATGCCAGCTCAATCGTGAATTTTTATCTATTGGAAGAGCCGAAATTTTTAAAGAATTTGTAGAAAAGATAACTAAACAAAAGCGTTTAATTCAACTAAAAGTTCGTTCCAAAGAAACACTAAAAGATGTGATTCAAGACTTTATTGATGGTGCAGAAAATCCTAAAAAAGAGTTTTTAGCTTTTAAAAATGGTATATTAGAAAGTATGAAAAATAGAGCTTGATTTATTTTTCTACAAAAAAAACGCTCACCGAACAAACGGCGAGCGCATCAAAACAAAACGAAAAACCCAAACTTAAAATCTTTAATTTATTTGCGACGAATAGCATTTTTATTAGTGCATTTGTGGCAATTATTTTCTTACTTTTTCAAAGTCACAGCAATACTTTTTTCTTTTCCTCCACGGTTGACCTTGATATTCACCTTATCACCAGGGCGAGCGCGACCAATCATTTCCTGTAGTTTTGGAGCATTTTTAATATCATTACCATTCACACCGATAATAACATCATTGGCTTTGATACCAGCTTCACTTGCTGCACCTTCTGGGCTAACATCAAGAATATGAACACCTTCTGTAATCGCTAAACCTAAATCATCTGCGATTTCATTATCCATATCTTGAATACTGATTCCCAAAAATCCTCTCTGAACTTCACCGTACTCAATCAAGTCATCTACGATTTTAGACATAATATTTACAGGAATAGCAAATGAATAACCTGAAAAACTGCCTGTTTGAGAGGCAATAGCGGTATTAATACCAACTAATTTTCCTTCTGTATCAATCAATGCACCACCCGAATTACCAGGGTTAACGGCAGCGTCTGTTTGTATAAATGACTCAATTTTGTATTGTTCTTCCAAGATATCAATACTTCTTCCTATTGCACTTACAATACCCGCAGTTACCGTCGAAGTCAAGTTAAAAGGATTACCAACTGCTAAAACCCATTCTCCAACTCTCACGTCATCCGAATTTGCATAAGTCAAAACTGGTAATTCATTTTCCTCTATTTTGATAACCGCTAAATCTGTATTTTTATCTCGACCAATCAATTTCGCTTTGAATTTTCGATTATCATACAAAGTAACTTCCAAATCATCCGCGCCATCAACAACATGATTGTTAGTGACAATATATCCATTTGATTTGATGATTACACCTGAACCTGTTCCTCCTTTTGGAGCTTCAAACATACCTCCACCACCTCCAAAGAAGTCTCTAAATAAATCAAAATCTGATTGTTTGTCATTATTAGAAGTCGTCGTCTTAGATACTTTTGCGCTGATATGAACAACGGCAGGCATTCCCTTTTCCGCTGCTACAGTAAAGTTATCAGGCAATGATTTTGGAACATTTACTTGCCCTTTTTCTGATGTAAATGTAGGTTGAACGAACGTATCATTAGTACTGTGTGCGATATTTAATGTTGGAGACATCAACTGCATTCCACCCAAAACAATTACGCCGCCTAACACACCAGCGACAATAAATCCAATAAATTGCTTCATTCTATTTTCTTCTTTTTTCAAATTCTTTGTTTTTATAAAATTTTACCTAAAAGCGATAAGATACAGTAAATTCTTAAAAATTTTACGCCTAATCTCGCTTCTCGTAAACCTAAGGTCGGTCTCGGCTCTCGCTTCTAATTAATAACCTCTTTGTTTGGATAGATAAACGCCATTTGTAGAAATACTGTTACGAGCTTAAAAGCATTTAACAAAACAATAACAATTGTATGTGCGTAAAGTGTTGATTTTTAGTTAGTTGTTTACTTTTTGGCTTAGAAGATAAGACAAAGAACGGACATTCTTAATTTGATTATATAACTAAATTTTGTTTTGATATGGAAAATCAAAAAATTCTGCTTTCTAGTGAAAATGTTTTTGATGAACGTTATAATAAGTTCATTAATAGCCGTCGAGCGGTCACATTGCAAAATAAATTCAAAGATAAATCCTTTGATGAAAGAACCAAAAAATTTGCTTTTGTCGCATTGGTTCTGTCTTTAGGTTCTACTCTCTTTAGTGCTTTTTCAGCACATTTCTATCTACTAAATATTTTTAATGCGCTAGGCTCTTTTAGTATATCAATTATTCTAACGGTTATTGTCATTGGTTGCTTAGAGTATGGAAAGCGTGACAGCTTGCCACAATTTTTCAAGGCTTGGTTTCAATACAAAAAATTTGATACTGTAAATTTTTCAATTGGAATTGGTTTAATGGCTTTGAGTATTGGAAGTTCTTTTTTAGGTTCTCATTTGATACCATCGCAATTGGCAGCTTCTCCAACGACTATATCAATAGATAGCGTTTCTAGTAAATACGATGCTTTGATTTTAGCAAAAAATAAAGAAGCTGAATCTTATTTCAATGCCAATAATTGGAAAGGTCGCCTTGATGGGTCGAGCCGTCCAACTTACAATAAATTACTAAGCGCAAAATCAACTCTAGAAAAGAATAAAGCTGAAGCAATAAAAGAAGCTGAAGCATCGAACAAACAAACGATGATAGACCATGAAAATAAAATGGAAAGTCAAGGAGTCCAGTTGGGCTACATCACATTAGGTAGTGAATTATTACTAATTCTTTTGATGGGTTTTATTGAATATAGAGACTACCGCGCGGTATCTCAATTTGCACATATTCAAAATTATGAAAGCAATGATGTAGAAGTAAAAGAGGTTACGACGAAAATCGTCAATAATACGAATAGCCACGACGAAAGTCGTCAAGACGAAAATCGTCGTGTAAGTGAAAAAACAAAACCTATACAAGTAAGCGAACTAAGAGAAAACACGCCTAAACGCAAAGGAATCGTTAATTGTAAGCATTGTAGTAAAGAGTATGTAAAGAACCATCATAAGCAGCTTTACTGTTCTGATAACTGCCGAAAACTAGCTTATGAAAAGCGCACAGGTAAGAAATTTTATATTAAATCAACATCTTAAACCTAATCAAATGAACATTGAGAATAAAACAGTAACAGTAGAAGAACTATCTAATCTTAACGAAAATGAATATCATCTAACCACTAAAGTCATTTTACCAATACAAGGCAAAACCCAAATAAGATTAGATGATATAAAGGAAGCTCTTGGAGTAGATAAAGAACTTAGATATGGTTATGCTATTTGGGTGTGGTTTGAAAATGAAGAAATACCACCACTACAATTAATCAATAGTAAAGGAGAATTTTTATAAAACGAATTTTATAACTAATAGAAATTATAATAAAATGAATGTAGAAAATATAAAAAAGACTAGAGAAGTATTTTTAGATAGCTTTATGAATAGTTTAACTTATACTAAGGATAATACGGAAAGTCTTTATAATAAAATTTACAATGGAGAATTAAAAGAACAATCAATACTTTTATCTGTGGAAGATGTAGAAAACAGCTTAAAATGTTTTGCTGAAAAATTAGAAGCATTTAAAGAGGTGGTTAAAAGCCATCCATTGAAGGATAATACAAGGTTATCAAAATACAATATAATATAGAATATAAAAAATACCATTACAGATGATTTATTTTAGAAGCTGCTCCTTAATTGGGGCAGCTTCTTTTTTGCCTATTTAGATAAAAAAAATGACTTTGTTCTATTAGAATATACCCAATAGAACAAAGCCAATATTTAGGATTCTATATTATTTGCGTCTATACCTTCTTGCCTTTATTTCAACTCCTAAAAATTTGCGTGTAGGCTTTTCCTCTTTTTCAAAATTTGATTTATGCCACAGTGGCAATTCTTTAGAAGGTATATCAATAATTGGATTAGAACTAAAATTATTATCTTGAATATTTGCTTGACCCTTTGCCAAACGTTCTAAAAAATCCACAATTTTACTAGCAATATTTATTCCTGTAATCTTTTGAATTTTTAGACCAGGATTAGAATTTTGTTCTATTACATAATCAACCTTCGTTTCATGGTGGGTGATTATATCCACGCCACAAATACCAGAACATTTGACCGCTTTTGCTGCCTTTAGTGCCATTGCTTTTTGTTTGTCGGTTAGTTCTACCGTTTCCGCCTTTTGTGAAATAGTATAATTTGCCCTAAAGTCTTCACCTTTTGAAAATCGTTTCATGGCTGCAATGACTTCATTATCGACAATAAAAACCCTCATGTCTTCTTTGTCTTCGCCTTTTTCTGCTGTTTGGATATACTCTTGTGTCATTAACTCCGCATCCAATTTAAAAAGCGTTTCTAGTGTTGTTTTCGCGCCTATGGCATCAGCTAACCAAAACACGCCAGCACCTTGTGAACCTGTAACAGTTTTTCCGATTAATGGAAGTTTTCCACCTGTCAATTTAACCACTTCATCAAATCGCATGGACTTAACCAATGCGGTTGTTATTGGCGTTCTTACCTTGTGTAATGAAGTTAAAAAAGTAGCTCTCAATTTATCACTACAATTGTAGATTGATTGTGAACTGTGAGTACATGGAATACCTAAGTTTCTAAAATAGTCTATTATTCTCCTTCCATGTTCTCTTGGAGTTCCACCGCCACGCCATAACACCACATCAATATTTTTTGCAAAGATACGCTTTGCCCCATCTTCGGTGGTTTCAAATAATTTGTCGTGACCAATT
>CAKZLT010000652.1 GCA_937127195.1 uncultured Saprospiraceae bacterium | reverse complement strand
AAAAAAATGAACCGTAGCGGTGCTATGCTTAATTTTTTAAGCACTTTTAAATAAAAAAATAAAGTTGTATAATGGTGTAACTTATTTATTTTTCTTCACTAATCTGATTATTTCTAGATTCTAGTTTCTGCTACCGCTATTAATCGAAACAGCGGTAGCAGAAACGAGAATCTAGAAACGATTTGAAAAAGCGAGATTTTAGACAAACCACATAAAATCATATAGAACCTAAATATGATTGATTTTCTTTTTTATAAAAAGACAAAAAAAACAGCCCTTTTACAAAGGCTGTCCCAAAAATAGTTTTTTATAATCTATAAAGTATTGGATGAATACTTATATGTAGGTTGTTCGTTTATCTTACGACAATTAAAATTAATGTCAGAAGTTTGTTCTAAGAAGAATCTATAATCCACTATTAGAAGACTTGATACTAGGCAAATGATTTTTACCTTGTTCTATTAAGGTTTTTAGGATTTCAATATCTAACTGTAAATGTGGAGTAGATATAGTATCTGTAGTTATTTGGTGGTCTGCACTAGGATTGTTTCGTGGCATTGTACCATGTTCGCTAATGAACATTTGAGCGCTAACACTTGCAACAAATAACAGGGCAACAAATAAAATACGAAAGTTAAATTTTTTCATTAGATTGAATTTCAAGTCTGTAAATCAGTTAGCAAAATATTAATAGATACCTTGTAAAGATACTAAAAAAAGCTTGTTTTTTTTGGATGTATTTTAGTTAAAAACGAGTTAAAACGAAATTTTGTTCCATTATTTTTAATAAAAAAAATAGCTTTTTTGAGAATGTGACACCTATTTATATAAAAGGACAAGCTTTTTATAGATAGGTTGCATATATTCCTGTTGATAGGACGATTTTTATCGACAAAATGTTACAGCGGAATAATTCTTTTTTATAAAAACTGCTTTTATTTTATTTTTTTGCTACGAATGCACCTATAAAAATAATAGAATTGGCTACATCCTTTACTTGTGCTGAGGTGTTTTTGTTCAGGTTTTTAATTCCAAACGAATAACCATTTGACCGCTTTATATAAACCAACAAAAACATATCCCAAAGGGCCAGGGCGAGCTTTATCGGTCTTTACTTGAAAGGAAATTGTGACTAAAGAATACTCAATTTGTTGATTATAACTTTTCATAGAACCTTTATAGCTTTCTATTTTTTCATTGAGGCGTTCCAGTTCTTTTTCTACTTTCAGAATTTCACTGACATTTTTGGCTTGCCCCAAAAGCTCTAAATAACGATTACGTGTTTTTTCGGCATTATCAAGTCGGAGTTTTATATCATAATAACTATCGGTTATATCTTGCCCTTGGATATTTTCGTAAGTGACTTTGCCCATTTTTTTCAAATCAGCCAAAACATTTTTTAGGTCATTAGCAGGAACACGTATTTGCATAGAGTAATTACTGGATTGAAGTAAATAGCCTTGATGAGCTTTCATGATTTGCTCTGTTTGTGTTTTTGAAGAACTAATCGAGTCAACTTCAAAAGTTAATTGTGCTTGATATATCATTTTGCGGGTGCGTTGATTAGTTTTTTTAGTTATGACATCATCAGGAATAGTTTTTAGGTTGATTTCTGAACTTTCGGTTCTGTTGTATTTATCATTATAGTCTAATTGAGGATAAGCACTACTTTTTTGGGTAGAACTACAACTCATTAATCCTATGACTATGAAGCAGATAAAAGCAAAATATATGGAATAGGTATTTTTTTTCATTAGAATAGACTTTTTATTTTTTATAAAATTTACACTGAATAGGTGTTTTTTTTTAAAATAGAGTTTTTTTTGAATAAAAAAGATGAATATGGTTGTAATTCTTTGTCACTCAATTGTCAAATAGAATGTAACATAAACTTTAACCAGTGCATAGATTGAATGATTTATACATATAATATTTCAACTATTAAAGAAATATGTATTTCTCTTTTGTACTTGTTTTGTTTTATAAGATGTCACAAATTTGGTTTTTTTGCATTTTTTTACTGCTTGTAAAATTTCATTTTGCAAGCAGATAAACAAACAAACAAGACTTACAGAAAGATAAATAAAGATGAATACAAGATTTACAATATTACTCCTAATAAGTGTTTTACCATTTGCTCTTAATGCTCAATGTCTTTCGGGAGATTGTCAAGATGGCGAAGGTACTTATCTTTTTAAAGATAATAGTTCTTACACTGGCGAATTCAAAGGTGGAATGGCAGAAGGTTATGGTATTTGTAGTTATCAAAATGGTAATAAGTATATGGGACATTGGAAAGCGCATAGCTTTCACGGCGAAGGTACTTTTTACTATGCGAATAATGAAGTATTAAAAGCTATTTGGGAAAACGGAGAATTACTTAAGAAACTTAAATTTGAAAAAACGGAAGAGTTAGCTTATGTTCCTAAAATATGGTCAGTAGTTGTTGGTGTGGCAGCTTATCATCACATGAGAAGATTGCAATACACAGATGATGATGCTTATAAGATGTATGCATTTTTGAAAAGCCCAGAAGGTGGCGCAATTCCTGACGAGCAAATCAAAATTTTAGTAGATGAAAGTGCAACAAAACAACGTATTATCGAAACGATGAAAGAGGTTTTGTTTAAAGCGAATGAGAAAGATATTATAATGTTTTATTTTTCTGGTCATGGAAAGGAAGATAGCTTCTTACCTTATGACTTCGATGGTGAAAACAATAAGTTGACTTTTAATGAAATCAATACCATTTTTGGCTTGTCAAAAGCAAAGCATAAATTTTGTATCGCTGATGCTTGTCACTCAGGAGGAATGCTTGCCTCAAAGGGAAATGGTAGTTTTGGTGAATTGACTTCTAAAGATTATTTTGCTGAATTTGGCGAGACAAGCCAAACCGCAATAATGGTTTCTTCCCAAATGGATGAGCAATCCGTAGAAAGTGCGACCTTACGTCAAGGTACTTTTAGCCATTTTTTAATTAAAGGATTGAAAGGAAACGCAGATAGAGATAGAGATAATCAAGTGACTATTTCAGAATTGTTTGATTACGTAAATCGCCAGGTTAAAGCATATACTAGCAATTATCAAAATCCATTATTGTTTGGTAATTATGACCCGAATATTGTAATTAGCACTGTAAATGGAGCAGCTAAAATGAACAAAGATAAAGTTTTGGTTAAGAACTAAACTTATTTCGGTATAATAGAAATTATTAAGAACAATGGAAAGATGAAACTACAAATACAGGTAGCTTCATCTTTTTTTGTTTTATCATTGTGTTGTAAAAATAATTTCAGATGGAAATATTATTACTTCTTTTCTCAAAAAATAAATCAGCAATAACATATTAAAAAAGCTTACATTGTCATAAGTTTAGTAAAGAGCAAAGTGAAAATATTCAATTTTTAGGCGTTATTTTTGCTATGTTTTTTATAAAAGAAAAAGAAATATTAAGTTCATGAAGCACTTTATACTAATTATTCTCTCAATATCTTTGGCTAATTTACTTACTGCACAGTGTATCAGTGGCGACTGTAATAGTGGTTATGGTACGTATTTGTATAAAGATGGTACGAAATATATCGGTAATTTCAAAGATAGTAAAGCACACGGAGAGGGTGCTTGTTACTATGTTAGTGGAAATAAAGATAGGTATATAGGAGAATGGGCGAATCATCAATATAATGGAAAAGGTGTCTTAGTGATGAAAAGCGGAGACATTAAGAGAGGTATATGGCAAAGGGGAAAATTGGTCAGAGCTGACAAAGAAAATAGTGATAAATCAACAAAAATAAAAGTGTCTGAAAAGACTACTGAAAAGGTTAAACGCCCTAAGGTTTATGCTGTTGTAGTTGGAGTTGCGAGGTATTTACACATGCAAAGCCTAAATTATACGGATGATGATGCTTATAGAATGTATGCTTTTTTGAAAAGCCCAGAAGGTGGTGCATTGGCTGATAATCAGTTGGTTATCATGGTGGATGAAAGTGCAACTCGAAATAAAATTATCAAAAACATGGAAGAAGTCTTCGGAAGAGCAACCGAAGATGATATGGTATTGTTTTATTTTTCGGGACATGGCGAGAAAGAAGGATTGTTGCCGATTGATTATAACGGCTATGATAACGTTTTGGAGCATAAGACGATTAGTAAAATTCTGAATAAAACAAAAGCGAAATATAAAATTTGTATTACAGATGCTTGTTATTCTGGCACAATGGAGGAAACTATTTCAAAAGCCAAAAATGTAAAAGAAGAAACAGACCGTATCAGTCAATTATATAAAAATCCACTGGAAGATTTTAATGAAAATTCTTTAGCTTTATTGGTTTCCTCTAAATCGGAAGAGACTTCGGTAGAAAATGCAGGATTGCGCCAAGGAATTTTTAGCCATTTTTTGCTTAGAGCTTTGAAAGGAGCAGCAGATACGAATGAAGATGATGTTGTTACGTTAGGTGAAACGTACGAATATGTTGCAAAGAATGTAAAATATTACACCAGCGAATATCAAACACCAATTATGATTGGAGAAAATGTCAAGAAAGAGCTTATTATGAGTGTAATAAAAGAAAAGAAGAAATAGATGTTTTTTCTTTTCTTTTAAAGATTTAGTTCATTAAACAGTGTCAATTCATAAAACTGAAACCGTTTTTATGAGGTAGTATATTTACATTTCAATCCGTTTTTCTCTTTTTAACACCAATAAAGCATATTTTTCATCTTCATAGATGGTATTTCTTTTGTCATACTTTTCTATATTTTCAATTCTACATAGTACAACTTCGCTCATATTATCTTCATTCATAAGAATATTTAAATCAGGACGAAGAAAATATAAATATAATAAAACATCTTGACTTGGCAAATCGCCATCACAAGCCATTGAACTGAGTGGACGAATGATTTCGTCATTAGAAAAAATGACATTCGGATAAGTTTGGTTTTTGACATAATAATCTAATTGTCCCCAAAAGGTAAAGGCAATCAGCGCAATGAAAATATATCGAAACCATTCGTATCTATGATTCAAATAGAAGATACTGGCAGCGGAAGTAATCGCAATAAATGGTAAGGCAAAAGCAAGATATTGTTCATTTTGGCTAATCGTACAAATAATCCCCAATACTAGCCAAATACAAATTGAGCAGAGTAGTAATTGAATATTAGGTTTGAGATTATCTCTGGAAAGTAGCTCTCCAATTGTAAAAAGTCGGCTTCGTGGAAGCTGAGGCGTTGGTTCAAAACTAGATACCGAAGTAGTAAAATTCTGTTCTAAATCACTTTGATTAAAATAGACTAGGTAAAAACCAACAGGCATCGCAACAAAAAATAAATAATGCCACCATTCGTATTGAACCGCTAAATAATCAAAAAATAATAACCAATTCCTACTTTGAAATTGCGTTAAATAGCTCAAAAACTCTTGTCGAACATTAGCCACGAAAGTACTTTCAATAGACCAACTATTCATGGTTAGCCAAAGTAAAGGGAAGAAAAGAAAAATAGTTACACCTATCCAAAAAGAACGGTCTCGAAATAATTCTTTGAAACGGCTACGCATCAAAACATACATCAACAAACCTAACAAAAATACAAATACTCCGAAGCCTTTACTCATAAAACTTAAGCCAAAAAATATTGTAGCGGAGTAGATTGATTTCCTATTTTTAAAATCAAAATACTTCAAAAAATAATAAGTACCAGCCACAGCAAAGCAGGTGAAAATAGCATCATACTCACCCAAATCGCTGATATGACGACCGACAAGCCCTTTTACAGATAATAATAGAAGACAGGAAAAGAAGGCAAAATCAGCATCTTGATATAATCGAATAAGCCGATATAGAAACAAAAACAGAAAAATAGTAGCTAATGCAGCAGGCAGCCGCAACGCAAAAGTTGTGTAGCCAAAGGTTTTGAAGGAAAGAGCGGTAAGCCAAATGGTCAACGGAGGTTTGACATTCCAAACATCATTTCGAGTGCCATAAGTCAGAGTTGTTACTTCGCCTGTTTGTAGCATTTCGACAGCGTTCACGCCATTCCGAGATTCTACACCATCTTGCAAGGGCGTTGTTCCGACATTGAAAAATGCAAAAAAGCTAACCAAAATTACTATGCCTATTAGATAAAGGTTGTTCATAGTAATTTTGATTAGCTTTTTTATAAAATGTTTTATTTAGAAACGGGAAACGAGACCGCCCTTTGGGCTGCGAGAAGCGAGACTAGGCGTAAAACTTTTACAAGCCGCTATAACATCTCGCTTCTCGTAGCCCAAAGGGCGGTCTCGCCTCTCGCTTCTAAAATATTTATTCAGTCACTACTTCTGCATCTTCTACTGCATCAGTTGCTGTATCTTCTTCGTTTTCTTCTTCAGTTACTTCTTTTTCTACTAACATATCACGCTCAGCCAAGAATCCATACCATTTAATTAATTTCTTAATATCACTGATATATACTTTGTCTTCGTCATGTTTTGGAAGAACTTCTGCGAAATATGCGCGCAATTCAAAAGAGTCTGACTTAGGAGAAATCGGAGGATTAGTATCAAATTGTTCTTTCATGATATTGAAAACTTCTGACAATTCAACTCCTTCGTCCGTTGTATAGATAGATATTGACTCTAGCGGCGTAAATTGATGCTTACGACTAGCGTAGAAATTCTTCTTACCAGTATCAATATTTTCTAAAACTAGACCATTTTTACGATTACCAGCCATTTTGTACAATCCCGACAATCCACTTACTGCCACTAAATTACTTAAATCCATATCTTTAATTACTTGGTTTTTAATGATTAAAACGCTTTGACTAACTTTAAAACGTGAGTTGAACGTAATTATTTAGTTCTTTTACTATTTTAAATTATCTATAAGCGGGTGCAAAGATAAGGAATAAGATGTAGCTTGAAAATATTTTTTGCTTTTTTTAAACCACAAAGAAACAAAGAAGACAAAGAGCTTTGGATAAAACGCTTTGTCTTCTTTGTTTCTTTATAAATCAAAAAAACTAAATTCAGAAGAAACTACAAGTTACCTCTCAAATCTTGCTCAGCCTCCAATGCCTCAAACAATGCTTTAAAGTTACCTTTACCAAAAGAAGTTGCTCCTTTTCGTTGGATAATTTCAAAAAACATAGTTGGACGAGCTTGAACAGTCTTCGTGAAAATCTGTAATAAGTAACCTTCATCGTCTCTATCTACCAAGACACCCAAGTCTCTCAATTTCTCAATATCTTCATCAATTGGTCCAACTCTGTCATTCAACTCATCATAATAAGTTTTTGGAACTTGTAGGAACTCGATGCCTCTATTTCTTAATTCTGTTACCGTTTTGATAATATCATCAGTAGCTACAGCAATGTGTTGAACACCTTCGCCTTCATAGAATTCTAAATATTCATCTACTTGAGATTTTTTCAAACCAGGAGCAGGTTCATTGATAGGAAATTTGATGCGACCATTGCCGTTGCTCATCACCTTACTCATCAATGCGCTGTATTGTGTAGAAATATCTTTATCATCAAAAGATAATATCTGAGCAAATCCTAATACTTCTTGATAGAATTTTACCCAATAATCCATTTTACCCAATTCGACATTCCCGACCATGTGATCAACGAATTTCAAGCCAACAGATTCAGGATTGTAACGAGCTTCCCACTTTCTAAATCCAGGTAAGAAAATACCGTTATATTCTTTTCTTTCGACAAAAATATGAACGACTTCACCGTAAGTATAAATACCAGAACGAACAACACGACCATTTTCATCCTCTTCGACAGTAGGAGACATATAATGTTTCGCGCCTTTTTTCATTGCTGTTTCGTAAGCATAAGTCGCATCATCTACCCAAAGTGCCGTTACTTTTACTCCATCACCATGCTTATCAATGTGCTGACCAACAGCCGTTCCGCTTCTCAAAGGAGAAGTCAAAACCAATCTGATTTTGTCTTGAACAACAACGTAAGATTCTGTGTCTTTACTTCCCGTCTCTAATCCTCTGTAAGCCAATGAACTAAATCCAAAAGCAGATTTGTAAAAGTGAGCTGCTTGCTTGGCATTACTGACATAGAATTCTAAATAATCAGTTCCGTTAAGAGGCATAAAATCAGCCGCTTCGCTGTATATTTTTTTTAGTTCAAGTGTTGTCTCGACCATGTTATTATATTTCAATTCTTTTATAAAAGTTGAATAACTCTGATTTTAATCAGTGTTGAGTAACAAAATTACTATTATTTAGTAATTAAATCAATTTAATTCTATTTTATATTATTTTTTTAGAATAAAAACATTTATTGTTAGAATAATAATATTTTTATTCTTTAAAAGAAGTGCTGTTCTTTTGTTTGGAGAAGAATATTTTAATAAAAAAACTTAAAACCATACAAAAACGTCTTTAAATTTTAGGAGAGTTAAAAATATTTATTTGTGAATTTTCATTATTATTCAGCTTTCTTTTTTCGAGCTGCTCATTTCAGAGTTAAGCGAAGCGTCTCTGAAACGAGCGTTTATTTTTTATACTAGTACCGTGTAAACTTTTGAAACGCTAGTGATTACTTTTCTAGCTCCAAAAATTAATTTGATATTATTCTTTTATTTTAAGCCTAGTTCCCCATTTAGTTAGCATTTCAACAACAATTCCTGGCTTGAGCGGCTTACTGACATAATCATCCATACCTGCACCTAGACATCTTTCGCGGTCACCTTGCATTGCGTTGGCTGTCATTGCAATAATAACAGGACGATCTGGAATGTTCGGGTATTTTTTAACAATTCGACGAGTAGCTTCCAATCCATCTAGTTCGGGCATTTGAACATCCATGAATAAAATATCATAGCGTTGTTGTTCGATTGCTTCAATTGCTTCTTGACCATTTCCGACGGCATCGGCTTGGTATCCTTGCTTTTTTAATAAAAATAAAACTAAACGTTGATTAATAGGATGGTCTTCAGCTATTAGAATTTTTAAAGGTAATTTTTGACCAAGTATTTCTGTTTCTTTTTTTAGAATTTCCTTGTAATGTTCTGCCTTATTTTTGGGTAAGACTAAGGTTTTAATACTATGACGAAGGTTAGAAATCTTTAGGGGATTATTTACAAAAGCAGTATAAACATGATGATTGGCTTTAGAGCTTTCAAAATGAGTAGTCGATAGAATAATGATTGGAATATGTTTTCCTTGAGCTGTGAAGCGGATGCGTTTTTCGAGTGCAATACCACTTACACCTCTGAGGCGTTCATATATTAAAATTAGGTCATATTGATTTTGAACCATTGCAAGCATTTCACTAACACTAGTTGCAATGGTCAGATTGGATTGCCAGTAATCGGTATGATACTTTATTAAATCAATTAAACGGTCATTATCAGCAATGAGTAAAATATTTTTTTGACTCATAATCGCCATTTCATCCTGATAATAGGCTTGTTGTAATTCGTTGTTATTCTTTTTAAATTTGGCAGTAAATATAAAGGTTGAGCCTTTTAGACCATCACTTTCTACCCATATTTGCCCTTGCATCATTTTGACTAGACGCTGGCTAATGGTTAATCCCAATCCTGTTCCTCCATATTTTCGGGTAGTGGAAGAATCAACTTGTTTGAATTCTGCAAATAAATCATGCTGCTTCGAGGGAGGTATTCCGATACCAGTATCTATTACTTTGAATTGTAATTCGATTGTTTTGGAGGTTTCCTGAACGAGCGTAACTTCGGTTGTTATTTGTCCTTTATCTGTGAATTTGATAGCATTTCCAATCAAATTAGTTAATATTTGCTTGAGTCTAGTCACATCTCCAACTATAAGGGGAGCAATTTTTCGATCGATGTGATACCACAAGTTGAGTTGTTTGATATTGGCTTTCACAGAAAGTAAATCTAGAATATCTTCAACAGCAACTTCCAATTCAAAAGGCTGTTCTTCGAGTTCCATTTTACCTGAATCAATTTTAGAATAATCTAATATTTCATTGATAATAGTAACCAATCCTTCGCCACTTACTCTAATTGTTTCAGCATATTCTTGTTGTTCTTCGGTTAGTTCGGTCTGAGCCAAAAGGGTAGTCATTCCGATAATCCCATTCATAGGTGTTCGGATTTCGTGGCTCATTGTCGCCAAAAAATCTGCTTTTGCTTTTGCTCCTTGTTCTGCGGCTTCGGTTGCTCGTTTGAAAGTTTCGGCAAATCGATATGATAAAATCAATGATTGAAAGAAAAAGAATAATAAATAACCAGTAAAATAAACGAAAGGCAAATAGGGAAGAACGTTAAAATAAGCTCCAATTACGAGTATAAATACGCCAAAAAGTATAAATGCACTGGTTAACGCATAGATTGCACCTTCTCGTTTTCGAATAGTGGCAAGTATAAATACATAGCAGCCATAAACGAGATAAATCGCCAATGTAATTAAGTAGTAATTGACGACACTTGTAAAAAAAAGAGGAGATGAAACAATTGTAATAAGCATTAACAACAAGGAAAAACCTTGAAAAAATCGCATAGCAGGAAGATACACTTCATCTGGAAATAAGCGACGAATGAACTCTACGAATAGCGTGATGCTTAAAAAAAGTGTTAAATATTCTAATCTGATAGTCACTTCCCAGCTCCAATTAACGAGACTATGAAGAACATATAAATCAGTTCCAACGACTCGATAGGAATAAACTAAGCAAAAAAGGGCGAAGATTAATACGACTTTATCACTTTTTCCAAAAAGAAAAAGCCCTAAAAAGAATAATCCTCCCATCAAAAGACTACCTGTTAATAAGAGCGAATAAGCTAGTTCTCTTTCGCGTTTTGAGGTCAATTGTTCGTTAATTCCGAGTCTTGGCGTTTTACTAATGCCACCTTTGCTGTGACTAAAATTGGATATTTGAAGTATAATTTCATTACTGCGTTTTTCCAGCTTAATAGGTATTGTCAAGGGCATCCAATATGGAGTACTTTCAACGCTATTTTTTCCAACATCGCCGTTTTCGGCAATTATTTTGCCATTAAGCCATAGGCGATATGCGGAGTAAACGTCAGGCATTTCGATTGCCATGATTGGTAATAAAGTGTCATTTTTGATGTGAAGTCGATAAGTTGCATAACCTTTACTTGAGAGATTTTTGTTATCGATAGTTAGGTTCGTCCAAAGTTCGGGAAAAGTAGCAAAAGAAGGTTTTATATGGGGTGTTCCTTTTTCAAAATCTTTAGGAGATATGAATTGCTTCCAATAAAATTCCCACTCTCCACGTAATTCAATATTTCCATTTTTTTCAAAATCCCAATCCATACAGTTTAAGATGCCTCGCTCTATCTTTGGAGAAGCTGATGCCAACTGACTAGATAGAAAGAATGACGTAAGGAGCAGTAACTTTATGAAATAGTATGGTTGATTAAGATTCATAGATTTAGTAAAGCGTGTGAAAAAACTCCGTGATATATTTTTTTAAATAAAAAATGAGTTTAAAAATAATGAAAATTTAGTCACTTAGTAAATTTAGTCAAATAACTTTAGCTTATTTTTGATTTTTGTTGTTTTTTTAACAAAACAGAATTATATTTTCAATATTATATATTTCAATACCATAGGGTATAATTTGACAAGTCGTAATTTGCACGATATTAGATGATTACGAATTAAATTTTTTAGGAAACAAATTTTACTAAAAAAAAAATGGATGAAAATATTTATTAGATATTGCGTTTTAGTTTTATTAATTGGTTGTACACCAACTCAAAAAGCCGATAATAAATCGAATAGCCAAAAGGAGAAAACTAAAGAAGTTGTTGCTAATATACCCAGTTTGAAATTTGAAATCTATCAAAATGGGAAAGTAGTAAAGCCTAAGTCTTCGATTATAAAACTAAAAAAATCACCTTTTATTATCAAGTTCGAAGTGACGAAAGCAGAAGGTATATTTTTACAGGCTTCTTATTCTGAGGATTGGTATCAACTAAAAGATAATGAATTGATACCAGATAGGGCGTATATTTCACCGAAAGCAATGGCAGAAGAGAATTTCAATACCGATAAGGATTTGATTATTTCTAATGAATATTATGCGTCGTGGTTTTTTGATGAAAAAGAGGATTGGTATCGAATGAGTAGAGCCAAAAAAACTTCAAATGGTTTCAAAGCAGAAGTAGATGTGGAAAATCTTTTTATTAGAGAACCGACTAAAAAGGTAATAAAAGTGGAAGAAGCCAATCAGCCAATTTATCTTTTTGTTTTTATACCAGATGAAGGGAATCAGGAATATGTTCGGTTGAAATATAAAATTGAGTGGAAGTAGATTTTTTCAAAAAAAATAAAAAAACGCCTTCTAGGAATGTACTAGAAGACGTTTTTTAGGTTCTATATGATTTGAGTTGGTCATCAGTACTTTTTTCTCGATTCTCTAAACCTTATAGGTTTTTAAAACCTATAAGGTTTGATTGAAGTTTGATATAGCCTATTTTTTAAAAAGATCAACCAACCTAAATCATATATAGCCATTTTTTATAATAAAAAATAACAATTATTTACTCATGTTACACAAAGTTTCCTGATTGTAACAGATTGCAGTGATAGTTAATCACATTAAAAATACTTGGTGACGCACCTAAAGGCGCTTTT
>CAKZLT010000651.1 GCA_937127195.1 uncultured Saprospiraceae bacterium | reverse complement strand
AAAAAATTAAGCATAGCACCGCTACGGTTCATTTTTTAAGTACTTTTAAATAGAACAAAGAAAAAGTAGAATGGTGCTAGTTATTTATTTTTCTTCACTTAGTTAAGATTTTTTTTGAACCCTGTCCTTGTCTGACGGCAAAAGCAGGGTTCAAAAACCTTTATTTCACTTAACTGTACCATTATGCAGCCAACCCGAAAAAAATTAAATCCTTTAGGAAACTTTTTTACTATCTAAATAGTTATTACCTTTGACACTCCGAAATAGAAAAAGTTCTTTTCGGAAAAAACTGGGGCTGAACGGTATCGACAGGAAGGCCCGTAGGTTAGTATAAGCATGTCGGGCAGTGATAGTCTAGCCCGTTAATAATTGACTTTCAAAACTATAGTTGGCAATGCTAACTTCGCAATGGCTGCATAAGAACTAAGTTCTTTCAGTCTGCTGTTCCGCCCACTTGACACCTGATACAAAGAGGTGCTGAACATCAACAAAATTCAGGTTAGTCCAAAGAGAATGTCTCGGCTATTTGGGCGAAATTCAGAGAATAAGGTAGAAACTAGTGGGTCACTCTACTTCCCTTCTATTCGAAAATTTCAATATGTGACTAAGCATGTAGAAGACTAACAGACACTTTGTCTGGACGAGGGTTCGAATCCCTCCAGCTCCACTCAGTTTTTTTAGAAGCTCTTAATCAATGATTAAGGGCTTTTTTTATAAAAGATTCTATATAGTTGAAAAATCAATTATATAGAACCTTTTGTTTTTTTACTAGGAAATCAAAAAATTCCTTCTGCCATCATTTCTGATTGTTGTAGAATCTGCTCGACAACACCTTTTTGAAATTTTGGCGGATAACCATATTTTCTTAAAGTTCGCTTAACAATAACTCGTAGTTTTGCTCGAACACTTTCTTTTTTTGTCCAATCAATCGTTGTATTCTTTCTAATTCTATCTGCTAATACTAAAGCTAGTTCTTTTAGTATTTCATCTCCAAGTACTTCTTTTGCGCTTTCATTTACAGCTAAAGCATCAAAGAATGCTAATTCTTCGGGGGCTAAATTCAATTCTTCACCACGTTTATCCGCTTCTCGCATTTCTTTTGCCATCGCCATCATCTCTTCGATGATTTCGGCAGTTGAAAGTAAGTTGTTCTGATATTTAATAACTGCTTCTTTCAAGCGTTCGGAGAATTTTTTAGATTGAACAATATTCGTTTTAGCTCTTATTTTCAATTCATCATTCAATAATCGTTTTAGCAATTCTAAAGCTGAATTTTTTCGTTTCATGCTTTTAATTTCTTGTAAGAAATCATCAGATAAAATCGAAATTTCGGGTTTATCCAAGCCTGCCGCATCAAAAACATCTACCACATTTTCAGAAATCAATGCTTTAGATACAATCTTACGAATCGCACTTTCTATATCTTCATCAGATTTTTCTCGTTGTTTTCGAGTGAGTTTGAGTAATCTTGATTTGATAGCTTGAAACAAAGCGACTTCATTTCTAATTCTACTAGCTTCCTCATCTGGATTAGCTAAACCAAATGCTTGAGATAGTTTCGTTACAAATTGTGTAAACCTTGATGTTCCATTTGGTAATCCTAAAATATACTCTGTGGCATCAAGCATAAAATCTAATCGTTCTTTTGGCTTTCTAAGCTCAAAATAACGTTTATACTTAAAATAATTACCAAAAATATTAGCCACAATTTCATAATATTTCAACATCTCATTAACCGCATCTTGTTTATCAAAAGTCGGTTTTCCTTTTCCACCAGAATCTGTATAAACGGCTAGCGCCTTTTTTAAATCATTTGCAATGCCGATATAATCCACAATCAAACCGCCTTGTTTATCTTTAAAAACTCGATTTACTCGTGCGATGGCTTGCATCAAATTATGTCCGCCCATTGGTTTATCAACGTACAAAGTATGCAAACAAGGTGCATCAAAACCAGTCAGCCACATATCCCGAACAATGACCATTTTTAACGGATTTGTTGGGTCTTTTAATCTATCGCCTATTGCTTTTCTTCTGGGTTTGTTTCTAATATGTTCTTGCCACGGCAAAGGGTCAGAAGCAGAACCTGTCATAATTACTTTTATCACACCTTCGCTATCGTGCGGACTGTACCAATCAGGTCGAATTTTAACGATTTCATCATGTAACGCAATCGCAATTCTACGGCTCATTGCCACTATCATCGCTTTGCCGTCCATGACTTCGGCTCGCTTTTCATAATGCAATACCAAATCTTCGGCTACCTTTCGCAATCGCTTTTCATTGCCAATGATAGCTTCTTTTTGCGTCCATTCGCCATATTTCTTATTGCGTTCCGTCAATTCTTGATGTTCGGTCAGGTATTCTACCTTTTCGTCCATCACTTGTAGCATTTCTTCTTTGAACTTGATTTGCGCTAATCGACTTTCGTAATAAATCCGAACCGTCGCGCCATCTTCTACCGCTTGTTGAATATCATAAACGTGGACATAATCACCAAAAACAGCTTGTGTATTGGCATCGTCTTTTTCAATGGGTGTGCCTGTAAAACCGATAAAAGAAGCATTGGGCAACGCATCTCTCATGTGTCGAGCAAAGCCATCAATGAAATCATATTGGCTTCGGTGCGCTTCATCTGCGACAACGACAATATTATTTCGTTTGGTTAATGTTGGATAGGTATCGCCTTTTTCTTCTGGAAAGAATTTCTGAATAGTTGTAAAAACCACGCCACCAGAAGCGACAGATAGTAATTTTCGTAAATCTGTTCGACTTTCTGCCTGTTTTGGTTTTTGGCGAATCAAACCTTGCGAACCGCTAAAAGTTTCAAATAGTTGTTGGTCAAGGTCATTTCTATCGGTCAATACAACAATTGTAGGATTATTCATCGCACCATGTAATACGAGTTTTCCTGTATAGAAAACCATACTTAGACTTTTTCCAGAACCTTGTGTGTGCCAAACAACGCCTGCTCTTTTATCGCCATCAGGTCGAGAAGCAATAACGGTTCTTTCAATCGCCTTGTTTGTGGCGAAATATTGATGATAAGCCGCTAATTTCTTAATCGTCTTCGTTCGTGTTTTTTCAAAAACTATGAAATGACGTAACAAATCCAACAATCTTGCAGGTGCTAACATACCTTCTATCAAAAAAGGTAATTCCGCTTTATTTCTATCTTGTTTGTTCTCATCAACTTCTACTGTCCAATCTCCATCTTTGGATTTCCATTCCATGAAGCGTGACCAGCCGCTACTCAATGTTCCTGCTTTCGCAAACCAATAATCACTAATGACTAAAAAAGCATTTGGCGCAAAAAGCGATGGAATTTCCTTTTTATAAGTTTCAATTTGATTAAAAGCTGCTTTGGTATCTGCCTTTTCGTTCGTTGCATTTTTTAATTCTATCACAACGATTGGCAAACCATTCAAAAACAAAACGACATCAGGTCTTCGCCTAAAATGCCCTTCGACAACCTTCAATTGATTGACTGCTAACCATTCGTTTTTCATCGGAAAACGATAATCAACCAACCAAACCTTATCGCTTTTCATACTATCCTCCGCTCGAAAAGTCACATCAACGCCTTCTGTCAGATAAGTATGAAATTGTTCGTTTTGAGTAAATAAATCTGGTGTTTCATTACGCATTATTTTACGAAATGCTTCATCTTTGGCTGATTGTGGTAAGTTTGGATTGTGTTGGTCAATCGCTTTTTGTAAGCGATTGACTAATATCATATCTGCCGAAGTTCGCTCGTCATTTTCAATCAAAGTCGCTCCGTGTAAGTATTGATAGCCTTGTTCTTTTAGTAAATCTATTGCTATTTCTTCTATGTCAGCTTCGGTTATACTCATGGATGAATTATTGTTTTGTTAGGAGGTGACGGAGCGATGCTCCTTTATTCTTATGTTATTTTTTTTCTACAAATGGTATCAGAGCTAACGCTCTTTTTTACACTATTTCTACAAATGATATTAGAGCGGTGTTTCTTTTTTTCTTATCTTATTTTCCACAAATAGTATCAGAACTAACACTCTTTTCCTATTATTTCTACAAATGATATCAGAGCGATGTTTCTTTTTTTCTTATCTTATTTTCCACAAATGGTATCAGAGCTAACGCTCTTTTTCCTATTCTAATAGGAGCGTTAGCTCCGACCCCATTTGGAGCAATGCGACAAAATACAAATCAAAGAAGCGTTAGCTGCGGCTCTGTTTTGTATCAATATAGTTATATTTATATTAAATCATATCAATCAAAAAAATCAAAAACATATCGTTCATCATATTCAACTTCAAATTTCTGTAACATATCTAAATATTCTTCTTTAAAGGTTCGTTTTTTATGATGTTCTTCTTGATTAGCAATGTATTTGACAACACGGTCAATCTGTGAACGAGAATAGGAAAATGCACCAAATCCACGTTGCCAAGAAAAATCATATTTCATCCAAGATTGTTTCTTGATATATTTGGTTGCAGCCGTTTTGGTCTCTTCTACTAAATTGGAAAGACTTTGATTTGGATGTAAACCAATAAAAATATGAACATGGTCAGGCATTCCATTTATTGCTAATAGTTTATGTTTTCGCTGTTGAATAACACCTGTTATATATTTATATACGTCGTCTTTATGTTGTTTTGGTATCATCTGTTCTCTACCTTTTACTGAAAAGACAATTTGAATGTATAATTGAGTGTAGGTATTTGCCATAATGTTTAATTTTTGGATTTTTTTATCGTAAAAAAATTGTTTTGTTTAAATAGGTGACGGAATATATTCTACAAATGGTTACGGAGCGATGCTCCTTCTGTTCTTTTACTTTTTGTATTCTACAAATGGTTGCGGAGCGATGCTCCTTGTGTTCTTTTGCTTTTTTGTATTCTACAAATGGTTGCGGAGCGATGCTCCTTCTGTTCTTTTACTTTTTGTATTCTACAAATGGTTACGGAGCGATGCTCCTTGTATTCTTTTGCTTTTTGTATTCTACAAATGGTTACGGAGCGATGCTCCTTCTGTTCTTTTACTTTTTGTATTCTACAAATGGTTACGGAGCGATGCTCCTTGTGTTCTTTTGCTTTTTTGTATTCTACAAATGGTTACGGAGCTGACGGTCTTGTACTTTTTATAAAAAAATAATCACAGGAGCATTAGCTCCGAACCCATTTGTAGAAACAATAATTACCAAAAATATTCCAAAAGGAGCGTTAGCTTCGGCACTTGTTTTTATACCTCAATCTCGCCATTCATTAGTTTGGGTAATAATAAATCTCTTGTTTTAACTAAATTTTGGTTTTCTAAAGTTTGATTTCTAATTTGTTCATCAATTGGTTTAACTAATGCTTCAAATGCTTTAAGAACTTTATCTGATGGTTTAGCATATTTCAAATTTCCTAATGTTCTTTTATTGATAGAACCAAATACAGTTCCTTCACCATCATAAGAAATAAACTGTTGTTCAAAATTTTGTAATGTGTAAAAACAAAAAGAATTATATCCTTTTTTATGTGAGATAGCTGCTAAACCTCGACCAATACAGCATTTTTCTAAAGCTATATTTAATGTTCCAACAGGTGCTCGAACACTTAATAAACAATCTCCTGTTTCTGCTATTCTTTTAGGTTCAGTAGTATATACTCTAATCGTTGGAAATCTTTTTCCAAAATCCCTTTTCCCTTGAAAAAATATCATTCCTTCTCCATCTTCATTGTATGTACTTCCTTTTGGAGATTGTCCCATGTTTAATTTAAAATCATCTTTTAATGTTCGCCATTCCCAACCTTCTTCCAAGTTCTTTTCATCCTTAGGCAAACACATTTCTCGAAACATCGCCTGTGCCATCGCTTCCAATGTCGCATTCATCTGTCGGTTTACTTCGATTTTTTCATCAAAAGCGGATAGAATGGAAGCGATTCGGTTTTGAGTTTCTAATAAAGGAAGAGGAATATTTATTTTTTTTAATTCAGAGGATTTAATTCCTATAACAGTAGTACCTGTGGCTCTGGCTTTTAGCCGATTCTGCATTTCTCTATCTTGTAAGGAATATTTAAGAAATGTGTTATTTACAATATTTTCTTTTCCTCTTAATGTAATTATTCTTTGAGATAATGCTATTTTATCATATGTTAATATTTGTCCTACTTGACCTAGAGGAGCTTCTACAGTTAAAACGACATCTCCATACTTAGGAAGTCCTCTTCTCATCCAAGGGATATAATTATCAATAGCTATAAACTCCTTAGCTTCTAAAATCCTACCATTCTTTACAACTTTTGCTGTAATTAATGGTATTCCTGATTTAGTTTTTTTAGGTGTTTTACCTCGATAATCAAGAAAAGTATCAATGACATCAGTTAATATATATTCCTTCCATTCTTCCCTATAACTCATAACCTAAACCTTTTAAATTTTCACGAATACGATTTTCCAAGATGCCACTTTGAGCAAATTGTTCTGCTAACTGTTTTGTCAAAGCGTCCATTTTTTCTTCAAATGGAATACCATCGTCTTCTACTTCGGCAGTACCGACATATCGACCAGGTGTCAATACATAGTTCGCTGCTTTCACTTCTTCGAGTGTTGCAGCTTTGCAATAACCTGCTACATCTTCGTAATTTCCATTCGTATTTCGCCAGTTATGATAAGTATCACTAATGCTTTTAAGTTCTTCTGTGGTGAGTTCGCGATTTCTACGGCTTATCATTTGTCCCTTATTTCGGGCATCAATGAATAGGATTTCGTTATCTCTTTTTCGGTAGCCGCCATTGGTTTTGTTACGAGTCAAAAACCACAAGCAGGCAGGAATCATCGTATTATAAAATAATTGTGATGGCAATGCGACCATACAATCAATCAAACCTGCTTCGATGAGGTTTTGGCGAATAGTGCCTTCACCGCCAGAGTTAGAAGTCATCGAACCATTAGCGAGTACAATTCCTGCTGTTCCTTTTGGGCTGAGTTTATGTATAAAATGTTGTAGCCAAGCGTAGTTAGCGTTTCCAGTTGGCGGCACACCATATTGCCAACGGTTATCATCTCGGAGGTGTTCGCCTTGCCAATCTTTGATATTAAATGGTGGATTTGCAATAATATAATCGGCTTTAAGGTCTTTATGTCCATCTTGAGTGAACGTATCGCCGAGTTCTATTTGTGCGTCAATTCCACGAATGGCGAGGTTCATTTTACACAATCGCAAAGTCGTTGGATTACTTTCTTGTCCATAAACAGCAACTTTACCGATATTTCCGCCATGCTTTTCTATGAATTTTTCGGATTGAATAAACATTCCGCCACTTCCACAGCAACCATCATAAATGCGTCCTTCATAAGGTTCAAGCATTTCAACCAATAGCTTTACAATGGATTGTGGCGTATAGAATTGACCGCCTTTTTTACCTTCTGCATCTGCGAATTGTCCTAAGAAATATTCATAAACTCGTCCGAGTAAATCTTTTGCTCGATGTCCTTTTTGATTAAAACCAATCGTTCCAATCAAGTCAATGAGTTCGCCTAAACGTCGTTTATCTAAGTCAGGTCGAGCATAGTTTTTGGGTAAAACGCCTTTGAGTTTGATGTTTTGTTTTTCGATAGCGTCCATTGCATTATCAATGAATTTACCGATTTCGGGATTTTTGGCGTTATCTTGTAAGTATTGCCAGCGAGCCATTTCAGGAACAAAAAATACGTTTTCTGCTAAATATTCATCTGCATCTTCTGCGTCTGCTCCTTCGTATTCGCCTTCTCCAGCTTTCAGTTTTTCATATAAATCACTAAAAGCATCAGAAATGTATTTTAAGAATATTAAGCCTAAAACAACGTGTTTATATTCGGCTGCATCCATATTTGAACGCATTTTATCTGCTGCTGCCCATAAGGTTTTTTCTAAAGATTGGTCGGTCATTTAATTTCTTTCTTTTCTATTTTAGAATGGTAATTCACAAATATAAAAAAGTAATGGAGGTCTGCAAGAAGATTACAAGGTTTATAGATTATTCCTTTATTGTATGTTTAGAAAATGCTAACTTTATTATATTTAAATTTAAGAAGAAACCTTACTTTTTTTTACCAAAATCATAACTAATGAAAATGGGCTTCAACTTCAGAAACTTCGTTGACACAATATTTACCTTTCCTCAGGCGATTCGTTTCATCCGAACGCATCGATTATGGGACGGATTTTGGAAATATAGTTGGGTGAGTACGATTTTGATAGTTATTGGGGTGGTGTTCTCACTGCGATTTTATGCGAATTTTTCGGATTGGATTTTTGATATGAATTGGAAAAAACCAACCGAAATTGGAAGGCATACTTTAGATGCTCTAGGTGGCACTTTATTTTCGAGTGGTTTCAAATATATCGTTTTTATTTTAATGGAAATCGTTATTTTTCATAGCGTTGGACGTACTATTGAGATACTCAGAAAGGGAGAAAAACGAACACCAACTTTTAAAATATTTTTAAAAGCGCAAATTAGAATGATTAAAATTAGTATTCAGTCTTGGATTTATGAGTTACTTGCTTTGATTGCCATTTCTATTATCGTTGGATTGTTAGGAATAGAGTTTTTAAAAATGCCAATACTCTTCTTAGTTCAAGCTTATTTGATTGGTTTTGCTATGGTGGATAATTACAACGAACGCCTCGGAATGAAAATAAAAGAAAGTATTCGTTTCACTGCTGATTATAAAGGCGTTGCGCTGGCGGTTGGTTTGGTGGTGTATTTGATTATGCTAATTCCTTTGGCGGGTGCGTTTCTTGGTCCTTTGATTGGTGGTGTTACCGCGACTCTGATGATGCATCAACTTATTCAGCCAGATGATAACGAGGACTATGATTATAAAATGAAAAACACTAATGAGCCAAATGAAGCTATCAATGAAACCGAAATTAAGACCAAAGAATAGGCTTTACTGTCATTGATTTGTCATTAACACTTCAAAGTTATTTTTATATTAAAAAAAACCATTTGTATAGACAACTTTATACCATATAGTATCGTAAAGTTAATCAGTTCTGTAAACTAGAAACGGCATGACCGTTTATCTTTATGACAACGAACTGACCTATAACAATTAAAAGGGTATTAATTTTGTGGAGTGAATACCTATAAACACACAGTATTTTACAGAACGTACTAAAAACTTATTCTGTTCTTTGACCATCAAAGAACCTTTTATTAAATACGAATAATGAAATCGAAGATTACGATTGGGACTAGAGGAAGTAAGCTAGCACTTTGGCAAGCCTATTTTACTAAATCAAAATTAGAAGCCTTAGGAGTTGAAGTAGAACTAAAAATCATCAAGACAAAAGGTGATAATATTCAGCATCTGAGCTTTGATAAAATAGAAGGAAAGGGATTTTTCACGAAAGAAATAGAAGATTGTCTGCTTAGAGGTGAAATTGATATGGCGGTGCATTCTATGAAAGATTTACCGACAATTTCGCCAGAAGGTCTAGTCATTACGGCAGTTTCTTATCGCGAAAAACCGACTGATAGCTTAATTATTTCTCCTGACTGTGTAGATGAAAGCCAGCCTTTGAGACTTAAGAAAGGTGCAAAAATTGGTACTTCTTCGGCTCGTCGTAAGGCGCAGTTGTTAGCTGTTCGACCAGATTTAGAAATGGTAGATATGCGTGGAAACGTGCCAACTCGCCTCCAAAAGTTAGATACGCCAGCATTCGATGCAATTGTATTGGCAACGGCTGGCTTGAATCGTTTAGAGATTGATTTATCAAATTACCCAAAAGTTGAGTTGAATCCTAAAGAGTTTGTTCCAGCACCAGCACAGGGCGTTTTGGCTTGGCAAACTTGTGATGTGGATGTTGATACACGTCGTTTACTCAAGAAATTACACGTTTCAGAAACTTCTCGTTGCACGAATGTAGAAAGAAAAGTATTAAACTTATTGAATGGTGGTTGCCAAATGCCCGTAGGTGTTTATTGTGAGCAAGATGCGAATAATAATTATCATGTTTGGGCTACTAAAGCAGCTAATTGGGACGCTCCTTTGGTTCGTGTAAGCATTTCTTCTAGCACAACTTATGGTTTGGCGGAACAAGTGGTAAAAACGTTGGCGGAAAAAGAAGCTGCCTTAGAGCCTCAAACGGCTACCGCCTAATAGTTTTTTTTATAAAAATGAGAAAGCACTTTACTCGAAATCGGGTAAGGTGTTTTTTTTTGAAAAAATTCCGTGGTTATTAGTATAAGGGAGTAGGAAATAAAGTACAATGGTTCTTTATGATTTTATGTGGTTTGTCTAAAATTTCGCTTTTTCAAATGGTTTCTAGTTTCTAGTTTCTGCTACCGCTGTTAATCGAAACAGCGGTAGCAGAAACCAGATTCTAGATTCTAGATTCTAGATTCTAGAAATAATCAGATTAAAATAGGTTACATTTTGAATGACCACATAAAATCATATAGAATCAAAAAGTTTATAGTGCAGCCGAAAGTCTCGAACCTTGGTCAATCGCTCTTTTGGCATCCAATTGTCGAGCTTCATCAGCACCTCCAATCAGATGTACATTTATACCTTTATCTTCCAAAGGCTTAAACAAATCACGTAAAGGCTCTTGTCCAGCACAAATAATTACGTTATCGACTTCCAATATCTGAAATTCTCCATTGATAGTAAGGTGTAAGCCTTTATCATCAATTTTTTCGTATTGAACGCCGCCAATCATTTTGACATCACGCATTTTGAGACTTGCACGATGAATCCAACCTGTTGTTTTACCGAGTTTTGCACCAACCTTTCCGTTCGTTCTTTGCAAAAGATAAACCTCGCGTGCAGGTGATTCTGGAGTTGCTTTCGTCAATGCACCACCATCTTGATAGCTTTCATCTACGCCCCATTCCTTCAAAAATGCTTTGACATTCAAACTAGTAGATTGCCCTTGATGCACCAAATATTCAGACACATCAAAACCAATTCCGCCAGCCCCAATCACTGCTACTTTCTTACCAACCTCCTTTTTGTGCTTCAATACATCAATGTAGCTCAATACTTTTGGATGGTCGATGCCTTCAATCGAAAGCTGACGCGGACGAATCCCCGTTGCAACAATCACTTCATCATAGCCACCTGCCGCCAATTGCTCTGCATTGACCTTTGTATTCAGATGTAAATTAACACCTGTTAGTTTTATTTTTTTATCAAAATAACGAATCGTCTCATAAAACTCTTCCTTGCCAGGTATTTGTTTTGCCATATTGAATTGACCTCCAATCTCATTACTCGAATCAAACAAATCCACCGAATGACCGCACTCCGCTGCTACTGTTGAAGCAGCCAAACCTGCTGGTCCAGCACCGACTACGGCTATTTTTTTCTTTTTCTTTGTTGGCAGATAATTCAATTCCGTTTCGTGGCAAGCACGCGGATTAACCAGACAACTTGATGTTTTGCGGGCAAAAGTATGGTCAAGACAAGCCTGATTACAACCAATGCAAGTATTAATTTCGTCAGATTTGTTCTCCATTGCTTTTTGTACAAAAAACGAATCTGCCAAAAATGGACGCGCCATCGAAATCATATTAGCATGACCATCAGCTATAATTTTT
Organism: uncultured Saprospiraceae bacterium; assembly: GCA_937127195.1. Lineage (GTDB taxonomy): Bacteria > Bacteroidota > Bacteroidia > Chitinophagales > Saprospiraceae > CAKZLL01. The sequence goes on along the minus strand of CAKZLT010000651.1, from coordinate 1,021 downwards.
TCACCAACCTCTGGTGTATTAATTCGGTTGGTTGTAATCAAAGGAATGCTTACTTCGCCCATCAATCGCTTAGTTACCCAACTGAATCCACCTCTAGGAACCATTGTCGCAATCGTCGGAACGCGGGCTTCGTGCCAGCCAATCCCTGTATTAATAATTGTTGCACCAGCCTTTTCTATTTCTTTTGCTAAGTGAACGACCTCTTCCCAAGTGCTTCCATCATTCACCAAATCTAACATTGATAAACGATAAATAATAATAAATTTTTCACCTACCGCAGCACGAACTGATTTGACTATTTCGAGAGGAAAACGAATTCTATTTTCGTAGCTGCCACCCCATTCATCGGTGCGTTTATTAGTCTTCTTAACAATAAATTGATTAATCAAGTAACCTTCTGACCCCATTACTTCTACACCATCATAACCAGCCTCCTGTGCTAATTTTGCACATTTTGCATAAGCTTTAATTGTTCTTTTGACTCCTCTCCCACTTAATGCACGCGGCTTAAAAGGAGAAATCGGCGACTTAATAGCAGAAGGTGCAACGGCCAAGGGATGGTAAGCATATCGACCAGAATGAAGGATTTGCATACAAATTTTTCCTCCTTCGTCATGAACTGCTTTAGTTATTTTTTTATGTTTTTGGACTTCAGAAGATGTTGAAAGTTTGGCAGCAAATGGGCCAACCCAACCTTCTCTATTTGGTGCAATTCCACCTGTTACGATTAATCCGACTTCTCCTTTGGCGCGTTCTGCAAAGTAAGCTGCCATTCTATCGAAGCCATTTTTTTCTTCTTCTAATCCTGTATGCATCGACCCCATCAGTACACGATTTTTTAGGGTCGTGAACCCTAAATCTAAAGGTTCTAAGAGATGCGGAAAAGGTTGGTTATTCATTTATGTGTTGATTTTGTTGATGTTCAAGTTTTTTTTGAACATGACTTTATTAGTGAAGAAAAATAAATAAGTTGCACCATTATACAACTTTATTTTTTTATTTAAAAGTGCTTAAAAAATTA
>CAKZLT010000650.1 GCA_937127195.1 uncultured Saprospiraceae bacterium | reverse complement strand
TTCTATTTTAGCTCTTAAATAGGGTTCGTTTTGGGTAAAATCTTTTGTTTTAAAACGTTTTTTACCTTGTATAATAACTGTAATGTTACCATCAGGCATTTTTAACATTTTTAAGATGTGTGCAATTGTTCCTATGGTATTTAAATCTGCTTCTTTAGGATCTTCAACGCCATCATTTTTTTGAGATACAACACCTAAAGTTTTATCACCTTTATACGCATCTTGTATCAATTTAATTGATTTATCTCTTCCAACAGTAATTGGAATAACAACACCAGGAAATAAAACAGTGTTTCTTAAAGGTAAAATAGGTAAAATTTCGGGTACACTTTCTTTATTGATAATTTCTTCATCTTCTGGCGTCATTAACGGAATTAATTCCGAATCTTCATTCATCATATCTTGAAGCGACAAACTGTCTAAATGTATTATTTTCGATTTACTCATTGGTATATTTTGCTGTCAACATGACATTAAATTTTAAGAAAAGTTTCTTAAAATCTTGTTGTTATTTTTGTAAAATTCTGATTATTAGCTTTTTAAATAAAAATTAAAAAACTAATTCACTTATAGAAGTCAATTGTTGTGCCAATTAGTTTAGTTTTCTAAAACTAAACCATCATAAGCTAAAAAAACATTTTTAGGTAGTTCTTTTTCTACTTCAGCATGAAAACCTAAAGGTTCACTAATATGCGTTAAATATGTTTTTTTAGGTTTTAATTCTTTAACAAGAGCTAAAGCTTCATCAATATTAAAATGAGAAAAATTCAACAATTACTATTCATTGCCTTAGCTATATTTACTTTTTCTAGCTGCGAAATATTAAGAGATGTCGCTCAAGACCAAGTTGACAAACACGCTACTTGTATTCCAGCAGCAGGTGCAACTTATACCTCTAGCTATAAAATAATAGCAGGGAAGACTTTTGAAAGAGATAGACTCAATAGTGCTAATAGAGAAACGAAACGATTACGCTGCATGACTTCAACGCAAATAAAAGGCTTTGTAGATTTGCTGACTTTTGAAAATAAAAAACTGGAATACGTCAAGTATGCTTATGGCTTTTGCTCCGACCCAGATAATTTTTATCCACAAATGGAAAGCTCATTTACATTCAGGAGGTCAAAAGAAGAATTGGAAATGCTCACAAGGTAAAATTATTGAACCGCAGAACCGCAGAATATCGAATGTAGAAATGCTACCGCTGTCTTAGCAACTAATAGCGGAGCAACTTCTACATTCGATATTCTGCGGTTCTTCGGTTCAAATATTAGTCACAACCACACTCAATCGTGCGACAATTCATTGGTTGTGGGCAATACAAAGCATTTCCACAAACATCGATGATAGTCAAATCACACTCATCATTCAATGATTTGATTAAGAAACCTCTCAAGTTATCATAGTTTTGAGTAGAGATTTCAGAAAACATATATTGGTGTTCTCCACCGCCCATTACAGCCGCTACACCACCTTCGTAGTTCACTACTGAAATTTGCTGCGCTCCAAAACGCTCATCATTCAAACCATTCGTATAACCAATCGTTTTCAACAAACGGTCAACTTCTGCACGATTTCCGCGCTTATTCTCTTTGTGTAACAATTGTAATCTACCATAAACCTCTTCCGAAGTTTTAAGCTCAGTCATTGGTCCAAACTGCTGGTCATGTGCCAAAGTAGTCACTTTTACAGGCGCGCCATTCTCTTCATTAGCAGGCTTATCACAGATACGAACGTAGCATTTTCCATCTTTCAAAAATGAATTCACAGATTTTTTAGATAAATCTTCACCTGGTTGTAAGTCTAATTTACAAGCCTTCTTAGAAACTACTTGAGTTGGCTTAATATCTACATCTTCGATAAAAGCATTTCCGCAAATTTCCATAATAGTAATATCATTCCCATCAGGTGCAGTCATCCTGTAACCTTTCAATGGCTTTCCTGTACCATTATTATATACTTTAGCATATAGGTAAGTGTTTCCTCCAGCACCCAACATACCAACTACACCTGGGTCATGATAAACAGGCGTAACATCTTCTACTGTATAACGCTCATCCTTAAAACCAGTATAACCCATTGCTCTCCAAAGGTTATCCAATTCTGCTGCGTTTCCTTTTTTGTTCTCACCATAAATGCGGTGCAAATGGTCATAAACCTCTTGCGTCGTAGTATAAAAACGTAAAGTTTCGAACTGAGGATTACTTCCTAAACGAGACAAACGCTTTGGTTTTTGTCCTTTTGGTGCACGAAATAAAACGTGGCGACCAGAGTAATCTCTAGGCGTAGTAGTACTGTAAGTAACTGAATAACAAGAGTCGCCTTTTACATAGCAAGTCTTGAAAGTCTCTTGTGCAAACGCAGTAGTTAAGGTTGCGAATGCCAAGAAAGTTAAGGTTAATTTCAAATTCATGGTTTTCTTATTTTGATTAAAAAAATTATAAGACTCTTTTGTGTTCTATAATAACTTTTAGGGCATTTTACTCAATAGTCTATCTCTCAAAATCCTTCATCCAATGTTTATTATAGAATTTTTTTATGTTTTTTTGGGTTTAAAAATGATGTAACTTTGCTGTAAAGGTATTTATTTTTAAATAAAAAAAGACCTTTATTTTTATGAAAATAATCAAAAAAAATAATTTATAGACCTTTAAAAAAGATATAAATATGTGGTTTTTTAGAAAAAAAAATAATCCTTTCAAGAAAGATTCTAACAATATAAAAGCACTTCCTGAATATCAATCTAAATCTCAAAATTCTAGCATTTTAAAGGTTTATCATGCTATTATGAAAGAAACTTCTAATTCTTTTTGGGATTTTCATGTTGATAAAAAAGCAATGATTGCACACGTCGAATCAATGAATAAAGCCAGCCTAAAAGCACTTCGGGAAGATATACCGAATTGGACAGATAGCCAAAGAAATTATTTTAGAGAAATACTTTGGGCGGCGACTGACTTCGACAAAACGGTTCGGTGGGCTAGGATTTTATTCGCTGACCAATGGAAATTAACCAAAATTCGTTCAACTATTTATGATATTTATTTGCCCATTTTTCTTTTCTCTATTTTTGAAATACGAATTATTGATTACACTTACAGAACCGACGTTTTGCCCAAAATCAAAGCATTATCTGCCTCTGACTTACAATTTTTAAAAGAAGAAGCCACTCAATGGACAAAAGACCAACAAAAAGAATTACAGCTAATTATAGGACATACAAGCAATTATGATAATCTTTATCTACATATTTTAACTAGCCGAAAATCCGAAAGCTGGAAAACTCAATCTACGAATCCCAATATTTTAGCAATTTATGAAATCCTAGTAGAAAGCGAAAACCACGATACTGATTATTGGTGGTGCGGAATTGGAGCAAGTGACATGGCGCAGGTTTTTTATAAATTCACACCAAAAGACTGGCAAGAACTGGAAGAGGATTTGAAATATTGGACGAATTTCCAATTAGAAATGTTTATTTATGGCATCTTGGATGAAGGTTTTTCTAATCAACAGCAATTTGACTTAATTATTCCTTTATTAAAAATAGGAAAGTTGCCTGACCGACAATCCAATGATATTGCTTTTACCGTTTTAGATGAAATGTATTTTTTGGATATTCTTTTTGAAAAATTAAAAGAAGAACCAACCACTTTACCCAAAATGAAAGAAATCTTTGAATTACTAGAGGTAGAGGCTTATGATGAGGCATTTTCAATATTAAAAAAGAAAATTTATGGATAAATCCGCGGTTCTTCAATACCTTAATAGTATGGTGAATTTCTCGGGCGCACAGTAAGCAATTGCGATTGGCAAATCCTTGTTGGTGACCGTAAACCAAATATCTTCCGACTCTGGATTATTCAAATAATCGCTTATCATTTCATCCAAATATTCTGATGGAAATAACTCTATCGTATCTAAAACAGCTTTGAGACTTTCGAGGTCTTGAGATTGAATCGCTCTAATGGTTCGTTGCATTTTTTCTTTTTTATTAGCTTTAGGAAGTAGGCAAAAAATAACCTACCAGTCGAACTTATTTTTCTAAAATAAAAAAAGAGAACTAAATAAGTACCTTTTTCGTTCCTTTGCTAAGTAACGAGCAAATAATAAGTTATCGATTTTGCCGAGCTTATAGAGAAGCTAGACAAGGCAAAAAACGCAGGCATAGCCATAGCTACGGCGAGTATTTTTAACGAAGTATAGCTTTTTTAGAAGCCGTCAAAATCGTTAAGTTATTATTTACTCGTTACTAATCATTTGACAGAAATAAAAAATAATGGAAAGACAATTAGCTGCCTTCAAGCATTTATTAGAAATAATGGAAGACTTACGCGCCAAATGCCCGTGGGACAGAAAGCAAACCATGGAAAGTCTCCGAAAATTAACCATTGAAGAAATGTACGAACTCGCGGATGCCATTCTAGAGAAAGATATGGAAGGTATCAAAGAAGAGATTGGCGATTTGTTTTTGCATTTGGTTTTTTATAGTAAAATTGGCTCCGAAAAAGGCGCGTTTGATGTCGCTGACGCACTTGAAGCGGTCAACGAAAAACTGATTCGTCGTCATCCACATATCTACGGAGATTTGAAAGTCACTTCCGAGGAAGATGTTCAAAGTAACTGGGAACAACTCAAACTCAAAGAAGGCAAAAAGTCAATTTTGGAAGGCGTTCCGAATAGTTTACCTGCTTTGGTCAAGGCGTATCGCTTACAAGAAAAAACGGCTAAAGTAGGTTTTGAATGGGAAAATCCTGAGCAGGTTTGGGCAAAGGTAGAAGAAGAAATTGGCGAATTTCAGGAAGCAAAAGTCAAAAACGAAGGTCATGACAGATTAGAAGATGAGTTTGGAGATATACTTTTTGCTTTGGTTAACTATGCTCGATTTATGGATATTGACCCAGAAATTGCACTCGAAAGAACCAATAAAAAATTTAAAAGCAGATTTGAATTTATTGAAAAAAATGCACCAAAACCATTGATTGAAATGGATTTGGAGTCTATGGACGCGCTTTGGAATCAAGCTAAAAAGAAAGCGAGCCGTTAAATATATCTAAACATTATAAATTAGAATAGCCTAATCACCAATCACTAATTAACCAATCACTAAAGACTCGAAGAGTCTAAATTTAGAATCAATCTAAGCAACTTAATATATTTATATACTGTTTGAGCATTATTAATTCAATCACTAAAACCAAATTATTATGGACAAACCAACAATTGCAGCAAAAAATCCTATTCCTGTGGAATTAGAAGAAGGTAAAATGTATTCATGGTGTTCTTGTGGGCTATCAACCAATCAGCCTTTCTGTGATGGAAAACACAAAGGAACAGATTTCCGACCTACTCGATTCAAAGCCGAAGAAACTAAAACTGCTTATATGTGTCAGTGCAAGCATAGCGGAAGTCCGATGTTCTGTGACGGAAGCCACAAAGCTTTATAAAAGGAGATTTAATCATCGGACACCTGACAGGCGTCCGATGATTTTATATTTAAGGTTTTTAATCAATAACTTCGATTTTCTGCGTTCTTGAAAAGTTATCCATTTTTCCTGTGAATGGATTTTTCAAACTAATATCCATTTTGAAATACTTTGTTCCTGTGCTTGTCGGTCGATAATCAAATTCCGCAATTCCATCTTTCACAGCTATTGGTCTTCCATTGATTTTTACTTTCATAGAGTCAGTTGCAATGTAACTACTTCTAAAAAATGTCAACTCAGTCGGCTCTCCTACTCGAACAGGTTTTTCTGTCCCCATTACAATTATTGGTTTAACTGAATATTTTTCAGATTTCATTATTTGAGCCAAATTGTCTATAAGTAGCCATTCTAAACACTTTATTTCATATTCTAAAGCAATAAAAAATGACTCACCATGACACACATCATAGTGTTGAGCGACTTCTTGAAGTCGATTTGTTTTTATTATTTGCGTTAATAACCTAGTATTATTTTTAAAAATAGAGTCAAACTGCTCGTAGTACAATTGTAATTCTTCATCTGATATAATCCTTTTAGGCACGCCTTTTTCTCGAATATCTTGATCGCATAATGCTTTTAGTTTTTCTAAAGTATTTTGGCTTTTCTTTATCAAATTATCTTGTATTACCTTATCTCCTATGGCGCGTCGAACAGGTCTTTTTGAGTTATAATCAATCGGCATCACTCGTTTTCCAGCTTTAACTGTCGCATCAATTTTGGTTTCATCAATTTTGAAAAATGAATACTTCACAGCACTAATAGGCTCTCTTAATTCCTTAATCACAGTTTCAATTTCTTTCATCAAATCCACTAATATCACTTGTTCTGGGCTTTTCCTAGCTACATACTCAGCAGATTCAATCAATCTTATTGAGTTATTTTTTATTATTTCTATTGCTCCTCGACCAACTTTCGGTTGTTGCAAAACGTTAATATAACTATCGCTGTCATCTTGATTAAGCTGATAGATTGTCCAGCTTCCAATCAAAGCTGTTGCTATGAGTATTTGTATTAAAAATGTTTGTTTATTTTTCATTAGTTTGTTTTTTGAATGATTTAGCTTAACCTTGAATGGGATAGATTATAAAATCCCTTTTAAGAAAAACACTATCCTTTACTATATTTTGGTTATCAAAATAAGCTCTTTCATACTTGCATTCAACTTCAATTTTTTGAGGACTTGTATTTGTAAAAGTCTTTTTGAGTCGCGCCGCGTCGCGAGTTTCTATATGTTTACCGTTAATAGTATATTTTGTATTAGAAATAATTTCCTTATAACGAGAGCTTTCTGATGAATAAATTTTGCCTTTAACTAATTCTCCTTTTTTTAGAACATTACGTCTAAAATCAATAGTAAAAGAAGTAAATGGAAAACTACATACACTACCAATCTTATTTGCTAAATAGTTGATAATCATAGTAGTAATTGAATTAATCGATTGTTTTTGAGTAATAATAAGAAGTCCTATATCATCTGACCAATTTACTCTATAGAAGGGTTCTTGGATCAAAACCATTTCAATCTCTTCTTCCCTAATCATTCTATTTTTTTTCATGGCATTGTATAAAATTTCTTTAATACCTTTTTGAAAAGTGGTCATAATATTAAAAATACTTGTATCTGAACGCTCCAAATGCTCATCTAATAATTGAAAAGACTTTTCTTTTAAAGCTAAAATCTGAGTACTAGAGTTCAGTATAATCTCATCATCTGGGCGACTCATTACTGCCAATTTTATATCAAAATGTAGCTTCTTATTACTTCTATTTACTATCGAAATACCTTCTTCAAGGTTAACTTTCCAATCTTCTACTAAGTCTTTTTCATATCCATTCGTGATAGGCGAAAAGCACAAACTATTCACCCAAAGTCCAATTCCAATTAGTATAAAAATACCTGGTAGCCATTTTAAAAACTTATTTTCTTGCATTGTTTATTGAGTTGGGTAGATTATAAAATGTTCTTTGATTGTATCATTATTTATGATTATTTTTCTTCTATTAAAAAATTGCGTTTGATATTCGTATTGGACTTCAATCTTTTGAGGAGTTCTATTTTTAAAGGTCTTTTTTAGACTTACAGCTCCATCAATCTCTGCTTTTTCTTTTCCGTTGATAGTATATTTTGTATTGAAAATATCCATCTCACGGTTAGAAATATTTTCTGATAAAAATATTTTTCCTTTCGCTATGTCATCCTTTTTTAGAGCATTACTATTAAATTGAACAATTGGGGAAATTGGAGTCCAACCACAAAACATTCTTCCAATTTTACTCGATAAAAAATGTAAATCAACTGCAACGGCTGAGTTTAGTTGTTGCTTTTGGGTGTTAATAAAAAGTTCTATGTCACCTGACCAATCTATTTTTTTGAAAGATTGCTGTGATAATACATCTTTAATTTCTTCTTCATCAATCATTGGATTTGCATCCCTTGAATTATATAATAGCTCTTTAGTCTTTTTTTGAAAAGTAGTAATAATCGAAAAAGTATTTGTATTTGATTGTTCTAAATGTTTATCTAACAATTGAAAAGCAGCTTCTTTTAGCCTAATAATTTGATTAATTAATTCTAAGATATTTTTGTCGTCAGGTCGTTTAATTATTACCGCTTCAACACCTAACTGAATCTGTGCGTTTGAAGAATCCATTATCAAAATACCTTCTTCAAGGTTAACTTTCCAATCTTCCACCAAGTCATTCTCATAATCATTGGTAACAATCGAAAAGCATAAACTATTCACCCATAATCCAACTCCGATTAGTATAAAAATACTTGGCAACCATTTTAGAAACTTGTTTTCTTGCATGAACTATGTTTTGAGATATAATGCAAAAGGTGGAAAAAGTAACAAGGAATTTCACTATAAAAGGTTATTCATTCATTCGTTCATAACGTCATTCACTCATTAAACATACCGAATATCACACAAATACAAACCCTCGGCAGGCACACTATAACTCCTTTTCATAAGCGTTTGAGTCTCCATAGCCTGTTTCAAATCCTCAATAGTGACCTTTCCGACACCGATGTTAATACAAGTTCCAACAATCAAACGAACCATTCCGCGCAAAAACCGATTAGCCGCAATATGAAAAATCAATCTATCCGATTGCACTTCCCATTCTGCGCGTCGAACATCACAAATCAGCGTATTTGATTGATGTCCTGCTTTACAAAAAGGTGCAAATTCATCATAGCTTAAGAGCAACTGAGCGGCAGCTTGCATCTTCTCAACATCCAAATTTCGGGCATTGTAATACGACCAAGCCGTTTCGATTTCAAAAGGATTTTTATCAAAAACAATATGATATTGATACGCGCGGTGCGTTGCTCCAAAACGAGCGTGCGCATCATCCGCGACTTTTTTAATTTCAAAAATGACAATATCCTTAGGTAAGAATTTATTCAAGCGAGGCACAAAAGCTTTAGGAAAGTCTCCATCAAAATCAAAATGCGCGTAATATTCCTTTGCATGAACGCCCGTATCCGTTCTGCCACAACCAACAATATCTATCTTTTGAGATAATATTGTTGAAAGTGCTTTTTCGATAGTTTCCTCAACAGAAGGCGCATTAGGTTGGATTTGCCAACCATGATAATTCGTTCCTTTGTAAGCTAATTTTATAAAATACCTCATAGAATACAATGATAAAGGGTTCTGGTAAGAAGAAGAAATTTTTTGGGAAGAAAAGACGAACGCTTCGCTGACGGTAGACGGTGGACGGACGCTCGTTCCTCGCTGACGGACGGCTTCGCCTGACGGTG
>CAKZLT010000649.1 GCA_937127195.1 uncultured Saprospiraceae bacterium | reverse complement strand
TTTTTACCAATTAGAGCTATTTTTAAGCCTTTCAAACGAGAATTATCAGGAAAAGTGTAACCTAACCTCATCTCGCGCAACTTCACAAAAGAAGCATCTAACGTATTATTTTCCTCATGATTTCTATTATAAAAAGTTCTATAATAACTTTCTGCACTTACTGCCACTGTATTGACTTCCCCCGTTTCAGTCACACCTTCTGCTATAATTCCAGCTTCTGGTCGGCTTTCCGTTTCTATTAATTGCCCAGAACCACCACCGAGAGCTTGCGTTCTAGACACAATCTCGCCACCTTGCCTCCAATCTAAGACAAAACTGAAATCAAAGTTTTTATAACTTAGATTATTAATCCAACCAATAATAAAATCTGGATTGTAATTACCTAATTTTTTCAATGTATTATCAACGATATATAAACCATCAGAATTGATAATAAAATTACCATTCTCATCTTTAGCATAACCTGTTCCGTACATGTCCCCGATTCGTCCACCTTCTTCAACTTGAAACCAAACCGTCTGAGAAACCGCATTATAAACTCTTGAATAAGCCAAAGTAACTCGATCCGCACCTTCTGGCAATTCCGTTACTGTTGCTACATTTCTACTAAAATTCACTAAAGTATTCCATTGAAAATCTGGCGTTCTGATAGGAGAAATACCCAAAACAATCTCTAAACCATTCGCTGCAACCTTACCTCCATTGACCGTTTGCTGTGTATATCCCGAAGATTCTGCAATTGGTAACGCCAAAATTTGGTTATCCGTTACTACATTATAATAAGTAACATCTAAGTTAATTCTATCTTCCCAAAAACGAATATCAGCACCAAACTCCAATGAAGTTGAGCGTTCTGGCAAAAGATTTGGATTCGCTAAAGTTGATTGGTCACTGAAAGTCGGTAATGAATTAAATGGCGTTCCAGCCGCAAAAATTCCAGTTGTACGATATGGGTCAGTATCATTTCCAACCTGTGCGTAGCTTGCTCTTATTTTTCCAAAAGAGATAATTTCGGGCAATTCAATCGCATTTGAAATAACGAAACTTGTCGAAACCGATGGATAAAAGAATGATACATTATCCGTAGAAGTTGGTGTCGCTAAAGCACTTGACCAATCATTTCTACCAGTAACATCAACATATAAAAAGTCCTTAAAGCCTAATTTTGCAATGCCATAAACGCTATTAATCCGCTTTTGGGCTAAATTTTCAAAAATTTCTAATGGTGCTGCTGCATTTGCCAAACGAAAAACACCAGGTTGTGCCAATGCTGTCGCTTGAGTTTGCGAATAGCTCGCCATTTGGTTCATTCTATTTGCACCAACCGAAATGTCTAGCGACCAATCGGTATTTATATTTTTAGAATAATTCAATAACAAATCACTATTCACCTCTCTAAATGCCACATCATTTTCGGCATAACCTCCATTTACAAAACGCAAAGTACTAAATGCTCGACGCATCGTTCTCAACTCATTTGAATAGTCCATTCCTGTTCTGATGACCAAAGAAAGTTCGTCTGTAAATTCGTAACTAGCCGAAACGTTTCCAAAAACACGGTCGCGATTGAAAGCATTTCTATTTTCTAATAAAATTAAATATGGATTATCAAAAAAGGTGTAATTGTATGAAAATTGTTCCGTTCCTTCCAATCCTGGCTGCCAATACTCTTTTAATGGCTCGTAATTCATCTGACGACCAGCCCAAGCGGTAAGGTCGTACATGATATTTTCGGAACCATATCCATTACCAGGACGGTTCGTGCTATTTGAATTTACATAATTAATATTCGTAGAAATACGAAGTTTTTCTGTTGGTGTGAAATTCAAACGCGCTGCTACGGTTTTTCGATTATAACGCGAACCTGGAATAATGCTCTTACTTCGTAAGTCGGTTAATGATAATCTGAAGTTACCTTTATCAAAACCATTTGAAAGTGATATATTATTCATCGTCGTTGCACCAGTTTCAAAGAAATCTTTCAAGTTGTCAGGACGCGCTGCGAAAGGTGTTCCTTCTATTGGCAAACCACCATGAACTGCAATATCACCACCTCGAACTGTCGTTCCGTCAGCTAATTGTACAGGACTATCATATTGAGGAATAGATTGACCTTCCATTTTTGGTCCCCAACTCCATGACAAACGGTCATTGACACCACCGTCTTTTCCGTCTTTGAACTCAAACGCTCCACCTGTTCCTTGACCGTAGGTATTCTGGAATTGTGGCAAACGAAATGCTCTGTCCACATAAGTTGAAGAATTAAAACTAACACCTAAACCTTTACTATTTGAGCCATCTTTGGTGGTAATTACGACAACTCCATTCGCTGCTCGTGTTCCGTATAAAGCTGCTGCACTTGGGCCTTTCAATACAGAAACCGAAGCAATATCAAACGGATTAACTTCCATTGCGCCATTTCCCCAGTCAATTTCTTGAAAACCTGCCGATGCTTCATTCGTAATATCAACAGTTGTTCTATTATTAATCGGTATTCCATCTACGATAAATAACGGATTATTACTCGTAAATGAAGTTTCTCCTCGAATAGTCACTTTTGAACTCGCACCTACGCCAGATGCTCCAGCGGTAATCTGAACGCCTGCCAACTTAGAACCTATATTATCCAAAAAATTGACCGCTTGAACTTGATTTAAGTCTTTTCCTTCAACTTCTTGTACCGAATATCCTAAGCTTTTGGAAGAACGCTCTAAACCTAAAGCTGTTACAATTAACTCATCGACATTGACAGAATTACTAATCATAGCAACATTAATCTCTTGATTATTAGCAACTTGAATTTCTTGAGTTGCATAACCAATAAAAGAAAAAACTAAAATATCCGTTTCTTTATTTACCAATATTTCATATTTTCCCATATTATTAGCAATCGCTACTGCATCCCCGTTCATTGCCTTTACTGATGCACCAGCTAATGGTTGATTGTCTGCTGCATCAAAGATAGTTCCCGATATTTTTTGTTGTGAAAAAGCAACGGTAGGCAAAGTGAGTAATAATAGAAAGAGCCATTTAAAGCTCTTTTTATTATTATTTTTAAAAAAAAGGTAGCTGTTCGATACCATAAAAGCGTTGTTTTAATTTAGTGATTTCTTTTTATTTGGACACGAAAGTAAGGACTTTTTCTATATTTTAAGGTATAACCTTCTTTATTTGTCCTTATGAGTACATATATAGGTTGATAAACCTATGGAGAGGTACGCTTAGGGTTGGTCGATTGGTTTTATTTTAAAAAATAAAAAATCTTATTATGGCACTACAATATTTACGCTGGTTTACCTGAGAATTCCCCAAACTCCCCAAACCTGGATAACAATAAAAATGAAATAACATCTATGATTTTAAGTACTTGAGCAAAAATAATCCCATATTCTAACTCCTCTTTTTTCTGCTCACATACTAAAAAAAACCACCACCGAAATTTGGAATTTTTTTATCCCAAAATCTCGATGGTGGCAAAAATTGTCAAAGCACCTAATCAAAATAGCTATCGAAGGTCGCTTTTATCAAAAATATCTGGAGCGTTCAATACTCAAAAAACTATTGATGAAAAATCAACAATGGAACTTCTGTTTCAAAGGTCATTTGCTGTGTCAAACTTGGCTCAAAAATTCGTTGAAAAAATGACAACTTACGCTTGACCATCATCAAAATATCAATGTTATTATCCTCAGCAAAATCTTCTAACTCATCCAAGACATCATTATCATAAATGATTTTAAATTTGATATTATCATATTTCTTACTCATATCAACGATTTCTTCTAAGTTTTGATATTCATCCACATCAATATATTCTCCCTTATGAGCTATATGAATAAAATGAAACTCTGCACCAAACCTTTTGACCCATTCCATTAAGTTATCAACGACCTCATCTTTCAAAGTTTTGAAGTCTGTCGCATAAGCAATTTTTTTAATCGGTCGATATTTCGCTTCGTCAGGAATAACAAAAACGGGGCATTTCGCCTTTTTGACCACATTACTCGTATGTGTTCCTATCAACCAACGACCAAAACCTTCTGAACCTTCAGTTCCCATCACAATCAAATCAAAATCTTCTTCATCCGCCATATCCACAACTTCATCAACTGCCAAACCATACTCTAATCGGTTATTGACTTCAATGTGTAACCTACCAGCTTCTTGCGAAATATCATGCATTTTCCTTATAAAAAAATTATATTCTTCTTGTTCTTTTTTTTCCGTAGCTTCAACTACATCCTGAATTAATACGCCAGGAGTTGCCATCGCCATAGGTGCGATAAAAGAATGAACAGTTGTAATACTTGCATTAAATTGATTGGCGACTTCCAAAGCATATTTGAAAGCATTGATACTGGTTTCTGAAAAGACTGTTGGAAAAAGTATCTTTTTCATAGTTCCTTTGATTATCTGATTTTCTAAGTAGTCAGTCCAATTAATAGTGTCGAGCTACTAAGTATAGAAAATACATTTTGATTGAATTTAGTTTTTTACACTTTTGTAAAAGAACCTTTTGATTACAACCACAAGGTCTTGACTTTTATAAAAAAAAGACTTGATGAAAATCAATATTGGAAGTGATTTGAATCAATTATGACACTATTTAGAAGCCGAATATTGAGACCATCCTAAAGGGCTATGAGAAGCAAAATAGGCTACTATTCAGCATCATTTTTATAACTGCTCGTTTCAGAACTGAGAGGCGAGACCTACCTCTGCGGTCAGATATTGTAGCTTTTAACTGCTTCACGTCCTATCTTGCTTCTCGCACATAGGGCGGTCTCATGTTCCGCTTCCGAAGAGTTACAATTATTCTTTTTTAAAAATATAGCCACCTTTTTCGGTTCCCCAGACTTGCTTACCTTCGTCATCAAAGCCTCTATCCCAACTAATGATTCTGTCTTCAAATACTTCTACTTCAGAAGTAGCAGTTGCAGCACCATTTAGAGAACTTTCGCAAGTTCCTTCCTTAGTTGCACCTCGATAGTACTTACTCGAGACCTTTCTTAAATAAACAGAACAGCCGTCACGCAGCACCAAACTATCTGATGTAATAATATTAAAAAAGGCTGGTTCATTCCATTTTCCAGCAAATCGTTTGGGAGAAGGCAAAGTATAAACGGCACTTTCAAATAAATCTTTGCCCAATGATTTGACACAATAAACGCGTTGGCGATATGGTTGATTCGGTGCAGAACTCATTGCTTGTTCGACATAAAGCCAGTGTTCTCCTTTTTTTTCTTTCCAGATAGGATACATTTTTAATCTAATATTGTGATAAGAAGAGTCTTTTTTGGCTTGAAGTTTATTATCAAAAGAGCCAACCATCAGTTTTATCAGTTCATTCATTTCTGTTGAATTCGCGTTTTTGGTTGCTTTACAAGCTATTAGTAAACAGCTAATCAAGAGAATAGAAAATATTTTAGTCATAAAGATAGTATTGAATTTGTATTATTTTTTTTGTAAAAATATTAAAAAATAATATATTAAAATGATGCATTATTGCTAATGACTCGTTTTGTTTTTATCAATTAACTTATAAATAAAGTAGCTTCACATGAAAAATAGCTGATTTTATTCATTATAACCTGCTTGTTATTTAATATTTTTTTATTTTTAGAAAATCATAGAAATCCTTTTTTAAGCATCTTGATTTTTTAATTTAAAAATTAAAAAAAATCCTATTGAAAACAATATTAATCACACATGCAGATAACGAATTTGGGAAATCAGTAACGGTTTCTTGTTTAGAACGTGGTTTTAATATGCTCATTGTTGGGCAACAAAAAGAAACACTTTACGACCTTGATGAAATGGTGAAAGAGATTGGAGGAGCTTCAATTGCGCTTGTTGCAGATTTAAAAGATAGTTCGCAAGCACAAAAATTAGCTGCCATCGCTGATGTTAATTTTGGAAGATTTGATATTATTTTTCATTTGCCACCAACCGAAATGCCTTTTGATAAGCAAGCATTATGGTCTGCGTCAAGTAATCATTTAGCGGAATTGATTCCTCTTTGTGAGATTTTGAATAGAAAAGGAGGAGGAACAATCGTTTATTTTTCGATTGATACAAATGCTGGACATCCATTATTTCAAGCTGTCGAAAAAAACATTTCTAATAGCGTAAGTAATTTAAAACTGGCTTATCCAACAGTCAATTTTGTACGATTAAAAATGAACGCAACTTCGACTGCAATGAATAAATCATTAAATAATGACTTAATGGATGCAATTTTTTATGTGTTAGAAGCACCAAAGATGCTAAAAATAGATAAATTTGCATTGGATTTTTGAAAAAGGAAAAAACTCAAACGCCAAAAAAACCAAAGTAAGCATCTAATTAGAAATTAGATAAATGTTAAAAATGGATAATTAAATTTTGAAAATAATCTAATTGACAATAGATTAGATTAATTAATTACTAGGTTCTAACAAAATGATTAGTCAAATATTTCTCACTTTTCATTAAAATATATTATAATTGCGGAAACGCAAAACCGAAATTAATCAATCATGAAAATTGCAATCAATATTGTTTTATTTTTAGTAGCCGCAGCGCTAACTTATGTCTTGTATCAAGGCATTGCAGAACCTATCCAATTTAGAAGTGAATGGAGAGATAGAGAAGAAGCAGTAAGAGACCAACTAATACAAATACGTGATGCACAAATCGCTTACAAGAGTATAGTTGGAAAGTATGCTCCAACATTTGACACTTTAGAACAAGTATTACGAACAGAGAAATTTGTCATTAAATCATTATCAGGTGACCCTGAAGTGGATGAAAACGTTGTAGAAATTATAACGGAATTAAGTGCACTTGATTCTATGACAACATTAGGGATTAATCTTGATTCTTTACGTTTCGTACCATATACAAATGGAATTGTATTTGATATGGAGTCTAAAGTTTTGGAGGAGTATCAAAGTGCTAAAAACATCCCTGTAATTAAAGTAACAGCTAATGTAAAGGATTATATGGGCAAATGGGCAACCCCGAAGTACTCTAAGTATGACGGAAATTACGACCCTAAAAGAGGAAAGCTCTTTTTTGGCGATTTAAATAAACCATCAACTAACGGAAATTGGCGACAATAGTATTTGATAAGCAGTTAGATAATTATCAAAATAGGCTTAGTCCTAAAGATAACCTGTCCGTCCTTGTCGGGGCGAACAGGTTTTTCTTTTATGTTTCGGACTCTCAAAAGCGTATTTTGTATCAGAAGCACTTTTTACTGGATGAACTGAAAGTCTATACAGACATTCGTTCAATAGTAGAAAGTGAACCTATATTGAAACATTCTTTTCAGCAAATTAATATAGGTGTTGACTCTCAGCATTTCTGCTTAGTACCAGCCTTAATTTATCGCCCTAGTGTTCAAAAATCTTATTTGGAAGCGATTTGTCAACCGACAAAGCATGAGATGATTTTTACGGATGCTATCGAAGAATTGAATATTAAGAATGTTCATACGATTGATAATCGCTTGTACAACGAATTGCAAGCTGTTTTTCCTTCATTTAAATTATATCACATCGCAACGCCTTTTTTAAGAAGAACCAAACGGCTAATTAACGGCGATGATGTAATTGTAAATGTACAGCCTAGCGAATTGAATATTATTGTTTATAAAAATAATCAATTTCAATTGTACAATAATTACAAGTATAATTCAGCAGAGGCATTTTTATATTATGTTTTGTTAATGTATCAGCAATTTGATTTGGATGTGAATGCATCAACATTGACATTAATGGGAGGAATTATGCCTAATTCGACGATTTATAAGTTGCTTTCTACTTACATTCGACAAATTCAATTTGCTAAACGAACGAAGTACTATCAGTTTAGTCCAAAGTATAGTTCTACTCCACAACAATTTCATTTTGATTTATATAGTCTAAGCGTATGCGAATAATCGGAGGAAAATTTAAAGGAAGAAAATTCTTCCCGCCTGCCAAAAATTGGCCCACACGTCCAACAACGGATTTTGCCAAAGAAGGTCTTTTTAATATTATCAATAACCATTTTTATTTTGAAGACTTGAAAGTCTTGGATATGTTTGGTGGAACGGGTAATCATAGCTACGAATTTATTTCGAGAGGCTGTGAAGACGTGACTTATGTTGATAAATTTGGTGGTTGTATCAAATTTGTTACAGAAACCTCAAAAACATTAGATATTGAAGAGAATATTAAAATAGTTCGTTCTGATGTATTCAAATACATTGAATTTTGTTCTATTAAATATGATTACATTTTTGCTGGACCTCCTTATGGTTTGGCGACAATGGATTTGATTCCTGATTTGATTTTTGAAAAAGGAATGGTCAAAGATGACGGCTGGTTTGTTATGGAGCATAATCCTAATCATGATTATCAAAATCATCCGCATTTCTGGCAGATGAGAACTTATGGCAAGACTTATTTTAGTATTTTTAAAAATAATCCTGAAAAAGAATAGCTATTCAATAACCTATAATTGTGATTTAAAAATAAAAAAATGGATTCAGCACCTAGCAAAATTGCAGTATTACCTGGTTCTTATGACCCGATTACTATTGGACATTTTGAAATCGTAAAAAAAGCCGCACCTCTTTTTGATAAAGTCATAATTGCAATAGGTGTTAATTCTCAAAAGAAAAACTTGTTCTCATTAGAGCAAAGATTGGAATGGTTAGAAAGGGCTTTTGCCGATATGCCTAATGTCGAAATCAATCAATTTAAAGGTTTAACGGCTAATTTTTGTCAAGAAGTGGGAGCAAGTCACATCGTAAGAGGTTTACGAAATGCCTCTGATTTTGATTATGAACGCATTATTTCTCAGCTTAATTTTACTTTAGGAAAAGGACTTGAAACGGTGTTTTTTATTAGTGAACCTCAATATTCTCACATTAGTTCTACAATCGTAAGAGAAATTATTCGAGGCGGAGGAGACGTTAGTCCTTTTGTGCCTGAAGCTATTCAAGATGATTTGACTAATAAAATGGATAAATCGCTCTAATCAATAATTTTAATAAAAATATATATTAGCGTTTTCCACGGATTTTTTTTATCAAAACAAGTAAGTTATGCAAAATATTTTTGAAGCAAGCTGTGCTCAATCCATGATTGCTCGCATTAACAATTTAAAAGCAGATACAAGACCTCAATGGGGGAAAATGAATGTATCGCAAATGCTCGCTCATTGCTGTGTTGCCTACGAAATGAGTTATGAAAACAAACATCCTAAACCT
>CAKZLT010000648.1 GCA_937127195.1 uncultured Saprospiraceae bacterium | reverse complement strand
TGCTCTATTTCTTTGAAAAATATTCGTGTAGCTCGCTATACTCACATTTTTTTAAATCATAGAACAAAAAAAATACTTCCTTATAATTACGTCATTACTTCTGCTCACGTACTTATTTTACTCTCAATTACGGATGAATTTGGCGTTTGAAAAGAAATTTGTAATCTCAAAACTTCTATTAGCAGAAGAAAAACTCAGTTTTATCTAAGACTTTTCTTCTCTTCGTGCGAAGCGTTTACATTTGTGAAATAGGATTTAGAAAATAAAAAATAGCTATGAAGTATTTTCTAATTCCACCATTCTATCACGCGCTTATTTTCAGTTGATTATGTTTTTTAAAATTTTCATAGAAAGTATTCTACAAGCATTTGGGCAAATTTGGGGGAACAAACTCCGTTCTTTTTTGACCTTGCTAGGTATCATTATTGGTATTTGGTGTGTGATTACGGTGCTTGCAGCCGTGGATTCTTTGGAAACCAATATTCGAGGAAGTTTTGAAAAACTTGGTGATGATGTTGTTTATGTTCAAAAATTTCCGTGGGGAGATGGAAATAGCATTGACTGGGCAAAAATCTTGAAACGCCCCGACCCTGATTTTGATGATTATAATGCTATCAAAAAACGTGTAAAAATCGCAGATAAAATTGCTTACTCTTCTTTTATTGGTCAAGTACCTGCTCAATATCGAAGTAATAATGTTGAGCAAGCTTTTGTTATTGGCGTGAGTTATGATTATGGTGATGTTTTTAATATGGAACTGGATCAAGGTAGATATTTTTCACCAACCGAGCATTTTTATGGTGGTAATCAAGTTGTTTTGGGATTCAAAGTCGCAGAAGAACTTTTTGGAACGACTATCAATCCGATTAATAAATACATCAAAGTCAAAGGAAGAAAATATCAAGTGATTGGAGTTATCAAAAAAGAAGGAAATGACTTAGTTAACCCAATCGAGTTTGATGAAGCAGTTATCCTTTCTATTAATAATACGCGACGTTTTTCGAGTGTCAACTGGGGAGCAATGATTGCGGTCAAAGCTCAAGAAGATGTCTCACTCGATCAGTTAACGGACGAATTGACAATGGTTATGCGCTCTAAGCATCGACTCAAACCTAATCAAGAGGATGATTTTTCATTAAATCAATTATCCATTATTAGTAATGTTTTTGATAGCGTTTTTGGTGTATTGAATGTCGTTGGATGGATTATTGGAGGTTTTTCGATGGTTGTCGGAATGGTTAGTGTAGCCAATATTATGTTTGTATCAGTGAAGGAACGTACTCGACAGATTGGTATCAAAAAGGCATTGGGCGCAAAAAAATATATGATTCTAATTGAATTCTTAATAGAGTCAATTGTCCTTTGTTTGATTGGTGGCGTGATTGGATTAATTTTCGTTTATCTGACGACCGCAGTAGCAAGTCAAGCCATTGAATTTAAGTTTTTCTTATCACAAGAAAATATCATTATTGGCTGTACTGTTTCTATGATTACAGGAATAATTGCAGGAATAATTCCAGCAATTATGGGCGCAAATATGGTTCCTGTGGAAGCAATGAGAAAATAAGTACTTGGACAAAAGTAAACGCGTATAAATAATTAGGATTTCAAATTTTTAACTTATGAGACCGTGTCGGTTTTTAAAACCGACACGGTCTGAAATACGTGAAAATTTTTGTTTACTTAACAACGGAGCTACTTCTTCGGTTCTAAATTCGACCTGCTGACGGCAAATACAAGGTTCAAAACCATTTGCCTCGCTTCTTTTTTACAATTTAAAATCTTTCATAATATCTTTAGAACCTACAAAAAATGGAACTCGCTGATGCACACTTTTAGGTTCTACTTCCATTATTCGCTTTTCTCCGTCAGTGGCAACACCTCCAGCTTGTTCTGCCAAAAATGCCAAAGCACTACATTCATACATCAATCGTAATTTTCCATTGGGATTTTTGGAAGTTGCAGGATACATATAAACGCCTCCTTTGAGCATATTTCGATGAAAATCGCCAACTAATGAACCAATATAACGCGCGCTCATTTTATCGGCACGGCATTTTTTGATAAAATTGACCATGTTAGGAGATAGTTCATCATGAAAAGAATCATTGATAGAATAATATTTGGACTGTTTGGGCATCTGAATATCAGGATGTGATAAGAAGTATTCACCCAATGATGGTGCTAATGTAAAGCCATTTACGCCATGACCTGTTGTATAAACCATCATAGTTGAAGAACCATAGAGTACATAGCCTGAGGCAACTTGGTCATCTCCTTTTTGTAAAAAATCCTCTTCTGTTAGTGGCTGTCCGATTGGAGTAACTCTTCTAAAAATAGAAAAAATAGTACCAATAGAAACATTAACGTCAATATTAGAAGAACCATCTAATGGGTCAATAGCAACAATATACTTACCATCAGGAGAGTCGGTCAAAATGGGTTCTTCTACCTCTTCCGATAAAATCGCGCAGGTTTCGCCACCATATCGTAAGGCTCTAATAAAGCGAATATCAGCGACTACATCTAGTTTTTGTTGGTCTTCTCCTTGAACATTTTCTTGCCCTGCGTTTCCACCAATACCGACTAAACCAGCTCGATTGATTTCACGATTGATAATTTTGGAAGCAAGTGCTATATCTCTTAATAATTGAGAAAGCTCGCCTGATGCGTGAGGAAATTCTTCTTGACGGCGTGCAATAAAACGGTCTAGTGCCGTTCCGACTGGAGCCGAAAGTGTTTCAATTGACATACTTCTTCTTATTAGTAGGAAATGTTCAAAAATAATTCTATTTCAAAAGTAGAATGTTTATTTAGAGATACTAAAAAATATGTAACTAAATATGTTTTTTTTTTATAAAAGGGCGTTTTTTATGGTTCTTTGACTAATTAAATAAACAAACGTACTTTTGCGTAACATCCGTTAGTCGTTAAGAATCTATAAACCAAGACGATTTGAAGGGTGAAATTTTTAATAAATCATATAAAACCATAGAGAACCAAAAGAAAAAAGCGATTACATCGAAAGTAAATGATTATTTACAGAAAAATAATTACGGTAAGGCTAAGATTTTACTAATTTTGCAGGATAAATGTTTTTTGATAAGAGTCAGAAAACTATTTTTTAATAATTAAAACAGTAATGAATCCATATTTCACTTTAGGACTATTCTTTTTATTATCCATAGGGTTTTCCTTTTTATGTTCCATTCTGGAAGCTGTACTTTTGAGTATTACGCCTAAATATATTAAGCAACAGCTTAGTTTGAAAACGCCAACGGCTGAATTACTTCGCGATTTCAAAGAAGATATTGACCGCCCGCTTTCTGCTATTTTATCACTAAATACAATTGCGCATACGGTTGGTGCGATTGGAGTTGGTGCAATGGCAGGCGATTTATTCGGGGAGACACACTATGATTTGGGCTTTATCTCTATCTCAATGGAGCAAATCATTGCAACGGTAATGACTTTAGCAATTTTGATTTTATCGGAAATCATCCCTAAAACTATTGGTGCGAATAACTGGCAGCGATTAGCTCCTTTTACAGCCAAAACGCTTCGTATATTACTTTGGATATTGTATCCTTTGGTTTGGATTAGTCAATTCATTACTAAAAACTTGAAAAAAGACAAAGAGAAGAGTGTCTTGAGTCGAGTTGAGTTTATGGAAATGGCGGATGAAGTGGACAAAAGCGGCGAGCTTGATGAGCATGAATCTAACATTATTAAAAATGTATTGACTTTCGAAACCTTCAAAGTACGCGACATCATGACACCCAAAACGGTGATGTTCATGATTGAAGAAGATATGACTTTGGAAGAGTTTAATAACCAAAAAAATCATCATATTTTTTCTCGTATTCCAATTTATAATGATACACGCGATAATATTACGGGTATTATTCTGAAAGATGATATTCTACAATTACTGGTTGATGGAGATACTAGCAAGCCTGTAAAAGAGATTAAACGCGAGTTTGATTCTGTGAGCATGAATATGCCTTTGATGGAATTGTTTAATGTTTTTACAAAAGAACGCAGACATTTGGCAGTTGTAACAGACGAATACAATACGGTTCAAGGTTTGGTAACAATGGAAGATTTGTTTGAAACATTACTTGGTGTAGAGATTTTGGATGAATCGGATGAAGTAGCTGATTTACAAGATTTTGCGAAGCGTAGGCAAGCAAAACGAGCAGAGCGTTATAAGAAAAAAGAGGAGTAGTATTTCGGATTGTTGTTTTGAATTATGAATAAAAAAGGATTGAATACTTACTGTGTTCAATCCTTTTTTTGAAATAGTGCGACGAGCTTCGTCGTCAAACTAATAAAAGTAGCCTTTAGGAATCGGGCGACGAAGCTCGTCGCGCTACTTCAAAAATATTACTTATTATTATTCAGTATTCCAACATAAAATTTCCCTCTTTTGAAAATGACATCTACGTCATTGTTTTTAGTTTCTTCTTGAAATTTCATGCTCATAGACATTCTCACGCCATAAAGAATGGGTAACATTCGCGAAAAATTATCAATACGAACATCACTTGATTCCAAAAACCAGTATCTATTTGGGTGAGAAATCAAATTAACTTCCGTCTCAGTATTGGATTTTAAGAAAATTGGTCGAATAGTTGTTTCTCCTTTTTTATAAAAATAAGGCATCATATAATCTGAGCAACCCGTCAAGCCATCAGAATCGGAAACAGGATAAGAGAAATCTTTTCCAATATGAAAAGTATAGGGTAGGTCGTCAAATTTATGCTCTGTATTCACATAACTTCCTAAACCTTTGCTTGTTTTTTTGATATTTTGATGTAAATAACGCCCATATATCCAACCCTCTTCGCCTGTTGCTGTCAAAACTTTGAGCCACGGATACCCTAATTTATTACAATCATTATTCTTTGAAATAACTTTTCGTTCCGTTTTTTCTAGGATTTTTACTAATGTCCCATTTTCTAATTCAGCGACTTTTTCTGATTTTAAATTAGCTTTTGAACGCAATCTAACGCCATTTCCAACAGTAAAACAATCATAATTAGCCAAAGAAATTTCATTAGAATTATCCTCGGCTGGGATTTCTTCGGTTGGAATTTCTTCGTTGACAATTGCTTTATTATCAGCTTTTTCATTTTTACAACTAAAAAATATAAAAAGACTCGCCAAGAAAAGTAAAGTGTGTTTCATAGTAGGAATGCTTTTGATTTTTGATTTTGATTTTTGGTTCTTTGAAAAATACCATGGAAATTCAAAATATTTCAATTAAATGAATATTGATAGTAACCACGGGATTTTTCAAAGAACCTGATTTTTTTAAAAAAAAAGAACACTCCAAATATATTAACCTCTTCCGAAACCTACAAATAAATATTAACATTACAAGCATTGGACACCTGTCAGGCGTCCAATGCTTAATATTATCAAATTATCGGTTTTTTATGTGGTCATTCAAAATGTCATCTACTTAATCTGATTATTTCTGGTTTCTAGATTCTAGTTTGTTAATCGAAACAGCGGTAGCAGAAACCAGAATCTAGAAACCAGAAACCACATAAAACCAGAAACCACATAAAACCATAAAGAACCAAATCATCTTACAATAGTAGCATCTCCGCTAATCGCTTTTTTCTCCATTTGACCAGAACGGTTAGTAGCTTCAAAAGTTATATACCAAATATAAACGCCATTAGGCATAACTTGACCTTTGAATGTACCATCCCATCCTTGCGTAATATCCGTTGTTTGGTAAAGTAAATTCCCTTTATGACTAAAAATGGAGAATACTGGATTAGAAATTTCACAATTAGAAAACACTTCTAACTTATCATTATTTCCATCGCCATTAGGTGTAAACGCATTGGGAATGAATGGTTCACAATCGCAATCTTCATTAACAACTTCTATTTGATGAGTGATTGTTCCACATTCGTTACTAACCGCAACTTCGTATAATCCTTCTACTCGAACCCAAAAAACAGAATCTGTATAATCATTTTCACCAAAATAAGTGGAAAAACCACTCCATTGATAGCTAGTTGCATGAGCCTGTGCAGCATTGAGCAAAATAGGATTTCGATAACAAACCGTTGTATCCTCAGGAAGCATAGAGTTACTTGGGTCGTCAAGGTAATACGCTTCAATCGTATCTGTCGTGATACAACCATTTATATCAGTGATTTCTACCGAATACAAGCCTTGCGCTGTAATCAGATAGTCATTCTGTGTAGAACCATCTTGCCAAAGAGTACTTACTCTATTACTAATATTCGGTTCTAATAAATAGGTTTCATCGTTGCAAAGCAGCGTATCTGCTCCAAAAAGATAATCTGGAACAATGAAATTTTCAACTACTAAAGTATCCCACGTAAAGCAAGTCGTGGTATCAACGGCTCTTACAATATAAATACCCGCGGTATCAGTTGTATAAAAAGGAGTTGTTGTACTATCTTGCCACAAATAACCAACGCCACCAGGAATAGTCGCATCAAAACTGATGGATTCATCTGGGCAGAGAATGACATCTAATCCAATATCTAAAACAGGACTATTTACAAATGTTGTGAATAAAGTATCGGTACTAAAGCAGCTATTTTCATCAATTACATCCACATAAACAAGTCCATCAGAAGTCATTAGATAGGTTGAATCGGTGCTTCCGTCGTGCCAAAGGTAGGTTGCATTCGTCAAATTGGAGGTAATCAAAAAGGAAATACTATCACAAACAAATGAGGTGTCATTTCCTAACTCAATGACAGGGTAATAGCTGAAAAGTGCGGTGTCACTGATTTCGCAGCCAATAGTATCAGTAATGGTTACATGAATTTGACCTGTATCCAATGCTATATAAAAAGAGTCCGTGCTTCCGTCATGCCATTCGTAAGTAATGTGAGTATTGGAGGAATTAGCTATAAAAAGAGTATCAGAAGCGACACACATCGAAACATCCATTCCCAAGTCAACATTCACTTCATTGACCTCTAGGATAATAGTATCTTTTACAATACAATTATAATAACTAGCTTCTATATAATAAGTATCTTGCGCACTAACAGTAAGAAATTGAGTAGTATCTCCAGTACTCCATAAGTAGCTATTTTTATCGTTGCCTGCATCAAGAATGAGTTGTTGACCTTCACAAATAACCCTATCATCTCCAATGTTTAAGGAGCTATAATTAGAAAAGTAGCCATATTCGGAACTCAAACCATTGTAATTATACAATATCCCTAAGTGAAATAATCCCATAGAGTTAGAAAGCGTGTTAATGCCAGAGGGTACTGCTGTCGTCGAAGGATCAAAACGATAAGAAACCCAATTGGGGTTACCAGGAACAGGTTGAAAAAGACTTGCTGCAAAATATGGCGCAACTCCATTTAAAGAAAAGCCCATGACATTGCTCGCTTCTACTAATATCATCATTGAGAATTGGTCATTGCCAGGTCGCACAAAGGAGACAAGATCAGAACCCGTACAAGTAATTGGAGGTAGAACGGCATCACCGATTTCTCCTTGGTGTCCAGACAAATGATAGGCATACACAGGGTTGCTTGCTTGAATATACATGGAGAGATTATTCAATAACACGGAGTAAAGTTGCCCTTCGTTGAGTGTGGTTAAGGGAGTGGTGCTTCCATCAATGAAAATTGCTGTATTGTCTTGGGTCGCTGTAATAAAAACACGCTCACCAGACCCCAATCCCCTTACCGCAATATATTCTGTACCAATTAAACTGGTCGGTACAAGTTGGTCGCCAATAATATCATAAGCACCCAGACTGAACAAGGAGTCATCACAAATAGTGACAGCAATAGGCTTGTTAGAAGTAATGTGAGAACCTCCTAAGTGGTCAGGAGCAGCCGTACTTATGGCACGACAAGAAAAAGTTTCTCCTTTATTGAGCGTAATTGTAAATGGAATATTGGCGGCATGACCTGTAATGTCATCGGTGGGTAAGATGGTGACAATTGTCCCGTTTTCGGTGGCTACTATATCAAAACCTCCATTTCCTAGCTCATTTCGATAGATGTTTTGAGCAGGAAGGTAAAAGTCCGTTCCAAGTGCATTTTTTCCTTTTAGAGGAAAGATTTCGGGATTAAATCCGTTTGCTATTTCATAATAAGCGGTGATAACTTCGGTTGACTCTATCAAAAGTCCTTTGGTTAGAACGACGTTAGCTGGTTTATTTTCAAGAAAAAATAAAGAATTGGTTAGGTTAACAGAAGTGATTCCGTTAGCTGCTACATTCTGGATAATTGGGGTGAAGTTAGGGTTGGCAGGTTGCGAAATGGTTACCGTTGAAGCAACCCCCGTGCCTGCTAATCGCAAATAAATAGGAGCATCTCCATGTAAATCGGTGGCTTCGGGTGCTACAAACCAAAATTCAGTATCTTTTTGGGCATAGGAAGCTATACCATATACTACGATGAGTATAGTTAGAATAATTTTTTTCATATCTAATTGTCATTTATTTTATCAAAAATACAATTTATTGAACGAGTTGTATTGCCATTCTGTTTTTTTTAAGGATTAATTTGGCAAAATGTGTCAATTTTTTCGTTCTGTCCTAAATCAAGTAAAGTGCTACAAAAGCATCCTGAAGGGATTAAAAAACTAACCACTTAAAATAGGGCAGGGCGAATTTTTTTATAAATCTTATTTCCACAATAATTAAAAAAAGAACCATTTTTTTTAAAAAAACAACAAAAAACACCTCGCGTTCTATTGAGAGAAAATAATTCATTAGATGGAAAGTTAACAGAGTAAGCTTTAAAAATCATTAGTTTGTGGAATGTTTAATCGAATAATCATGGAATTTTTCAAAGAATCGAAAAGGTAATTGCGCGTAAAAAGGCAATTTATTTATTTCCTACTCTCTTAATGCCTAATTATTTTTAATTATCCTTATTATTGTAGTGTTAAAGAAAAAGTAGAATAGTGCAACTTATTTATTTTTCTTTACTTATCAAAGATTATTCAAAACAATAGGAGTCCATCGACCAAACAAACCTTATAAAAGGTTATCATAAGTGCCGATACTAAAATGTTTGATACAAATGAGAAATGAAAAACCTTGGTGTTTAAAAATTATTCACTCATCCAATCATTCATTGTACTTATTAAAGTCGAGTAGCCATCTAATCATAAATTATGTCAAAGCGTAAATCAACTAAGAAGGACAATCAAAGGCAAAGAAATCAATCCTCTTCTAATAAAAATACTTCTAAAAAAAC
>CAKZLT010000647.1 GCA_937127195.1 uncultured Saprospiraceae bacterium | reverse complement strand
ATCGATTCTCTAAACCTTATAGGTTTTAAAAACCTATAAGGTTTGATTGAAGTTTGATATAACCTATTTTTAAAAAATATCAACCAATCTAAATCATATAGAGTCCAATTTAGTACCGCGTTTTATAAAAAAATCAAATGTAATTTTTTGCAGCAATATCCATTATCTAATTTTTTTTCTTTGTAAAACGGTGTAATTTTAGATTTTTAAGAAAATAATTCGTTGAAAAGCCTAACCATTTTTTATAAAAAACATGAAAGAAATAGAAAAAATCATACAAAAATACCACCAAATAGATTGGACTAAAGAACAAGTTGCATTAGGAACGGTGGTCAAAGTGGAAGGCTCATCATATCGTCGAATTGGTGCTAGAATGTTTGTGAGTAGTAATGGGCAATGGGTCGGTGGTATTAGCGGCGGTTGCCTTGAGGGCGATGCTTTGAAGCGCGCGCAAATTGCTATTATGAAAAAAGAAAATTCCATTGTCGTTTATGATACAACCGAAGATGATCCACATCAAATTGGTGTCGGATTAGGCTGCAATGGTCGAATTGAAGTCCTTTTTACACCAATCGAAAATACTTCAAATAATCAAATCGCTTTTCTAAAAAATATCATTGACCAACGGCAGCCAACTGTTTTATTGCAGGTTTTAAATATTAAAAATGGGCAATCATCGCTTCGTGGACATTTTTACACAAAAAAAACACTTACCGTATTATCAGAAGCCATTGGTGTTCATTTGGATATTATTAATGATAAAATAAGAACCGTTCGCCACAAGCGAAAATCCAAAGTGTTTACACTCAAAAATGATTCAAACGAAATATATGAAGTGCTTTTTGAAGTCATTCAACCTAAAATAAAGTTGGTTTGCATTGGAGATAATTACGATGTGAATGCCTTTATGAGTATTACAAAAGCTTTAGGTTGGGAAATTCATGTTGCAGGTAAACAGCGAAAGTTGAATAAAACTATTTATTCTGTGGCAAGTCAAACCTATAGTATTGAAGCTGCAAAAAACATCTCTCTTGATGATTATACTGCTATTGTTTTGATGTCTCATGATTACAAAACGGACTTTACTTTATTAAAAGAATATATAAAAAAAGATGTTCCATACATTGGTTTACTTGGCCCCAAAAAGCGAATGCAAAAAATGCAAGATGAGTTAATTAAAAGTGGAACAAACATTGATTTGCATCAATTACCCAATCTTTTTAGCCCAGTTGGCTTAGATATTGGCGCAGAAAACCCAGAAGAAATTGCACTTTCAATTGCTTCAGAAATCATCGCAGTTTTTAGAAATCGAAATGGTAGTTTTCTAAAAAATCGTCAAGGTAGTATCCATGAAAGAAATTAGTGTATTAGTGGCTATTCATTCTAAATAATATGAAAACATTCCGACTTATCCTCATTCAATTACTCATTACTCTAATAGCAATCGAAGTTGTTTTTCGAGTTTTTGGTTATCAGCCTTACCGAGTTCAACCCTATTCGTTGGTATCAAAACCAACTCAATGCCTGCTTCCCGATGAGCAATTAGGCTTTGTTCTGAATGAAGGAACATTTGATGTAACTATTAATGATAGCGTTCAATATACGGTTACACACAATGCTGGAACAGAACGCATCACAGATTTTACAATAAAAAAAGAAGCTTCTTTTGGGCGAAAAGTAGGATTATTTGGAGGTTCTTTTCCTTATGGAATGGGTGTTGATGATTCTCTTTCTTATCCTTTTTTATTAGAAAAAAAATATCAATCGGGTATTAGAAATAAATGTGTTCCAGGCTATGGAATGATTCAAACCTTAGTCGAATTGAATAATGATAAAGAATTTTTTAATACCATAATATTACATTATGCCTCTTTTTATGATGATAGAAATACCTTAACACCAGCTTATCGAGTTGCTCTACATCATGGTTTTATGAATAGTGACGCGGAAGCACGTAGCTTATATTCACAAGCTAAATATCCTTATGTAGAAAAAAATGGAACGGATAGTTTTGAGATTAAATGGCAATCTCTAGACCAAATTTATAGCAATTGGTGGATGAGAAATTATTCTGCTTCCATTAATTTTTTACAGACCTTAGTGGACAAAAACAATCCTACTTACGCCACAAGTAATGACATTTCTAAATGGATTATTCAAGAATTAAACCAACCCAAATATACAACTCGCTTGATTGTAGCAACAATTACCGATGATGAAAAAACAGACTCTATTAAAGTTTTTTGTAAAAAAAACAATATAGAAACTGTCGATTTATTTGTTGACTATTCTAATCCTAGTTATTCTCATTTACCTTATGATTCACATCCAAATGATAAAGCTCATCAGCTATATTTTGAAAAGATGAGCGATTATTTAGACAATTAAGAACAAACATTCACATTAATTATTTTAAGATAAAATTATTTTAAATCACTTATTTTCCTAATAAAATACTGATTTATCTCATTTTTCCGTATTTATAATTTAAAATTGATATTAATCATATTGCTACAATTCTATTTTACAAAACAAATCGCCTAAATTCGTACTTGTAATCAGTAGAGCTATTTTTATAAAAAAATGCTTTTGATTCTTCAATAAAAAAGCACATTAAAATAACCAACTATGCACTATTATTCACTCGGAAAAATTCCGAATAAACGGCATATTCAATATCGAAAACCTAACGGAGAACTCTATCACGAAGAATTATTTTCGACAGAAGGTTTTTCGGATACTTACTCGACTTTATATCATTGTAATGCACCGACTCAAATCGTTCAGGTTGGCGAACCTTATTCGATTGCACCAAAAACTATTCATGATAAACAGTTGAAACACAGAAGTCTTTTGGGTTTCAAAACTGCTCCAGAGGCTGACTATATTAAGAGTAGAAAACCCGTATTGGTGAACAATGATTGTAAAATAATCGTATCTGCACCAACTCAAAGCATGACTGATTACTTCTTCAAAAATGCAGATGCTGACGAAGTTATTTTCATTCATAAAGGTTCGGGAACACTCAAATCCATGTATGGAAATTTACCATTTGAATATGGTGATTATCTCGTTATTCCGCGCGGAACGACTTATCAGCTACATTTTAATGATGAAAATAATCGCCTCATGATTGTCGAATCAAGTAGTCCGATTATTACTCCAAAACGATACCGCAACGATTTTGGTCAATTAATGGAGCATTCACCGTTTTGTGAGCGAGATATAAGAAAACCGCAAGAATTAGAGACGCATGACGAAAAAGGTGAGTTTCTATTTTATATCAAAAAACAAGATAATATTTATCCTTACACCTATTTGAATCACCCTTTTGATGTTGTCGGCTGGGATGGTTTTGTGTATCCTTATGCCTTTTCGATTCATAATTTTGAGCCGATTACAGGTCGAGTTCATCAGCCGCCTCCCGTGCACCAGACTTTTGCGGCACGAGGTTTTGTGATTTGTTCATTTGTTCCTCGCTTGTATGATTATCATCCGTTAGCCATTCCTGCGCCTTACAATCATAGTAATATTGATAGCGATGAGGTTTTGTATTACGTTGATGGTGATTTTATGAGCCGCAAACACGTCGAACAAGGGATGTTTACATTACACCCAGGCGGTATTCCGCATGGTCCGCACCCTGGTACTGCCGAAAAAAGTATTGGCAAAAAAGGCACGCATGAACTCGCAGTAATGGTTGATACATTTAAACCATTATTAATGACAGAACACGCTGCCAATATCGAAGATCCCGATTATTACAAAAGTTGGTTAGAGTAAAATCTAGTCAATGAATGGATTTCTAATAAGTGAATAGCTTCTAATATGAAGCTATTCACTTATTTTTTTAAATTTACGAAATGGAAATAACAGAGAATAGAATTTTTTTATTGGGATTTATGGGTTGCGGTAAAAGCTATTGGGGAACACAAATTGCCAATGAATTAGGTCTTAAATGGATTGATTTGGATGAATATATTGAAAATAAAACATCCAAAACCATCAAAGAAATATTTGAAAAAGAAGGAGAAACCGCTTTTAGAAAAATTGAAAAAGAAGCCTTAGAAGAGATGGCACTATTCAATAATGTGGTTATTTCATTGGGTGGAGGTACGCCCTGTTTTTTTGAAAACATGGAATTTATCAAGCGTTCTGGTATTTCTTTTTATCTAAAAACAGACAGCAAAACGTTAGTTCATCGCCTTCAATCCGAAAAAATAAAACGCCCTTTATTAGCTCAATTGTCTGATGCAGCACTTTTTAATTTTATAGAAAATAAAGTCAATAAAAGGTCTGTTTTTTATGAAAAAGCCGCCTTTATTATCAATACTGAGCAAGCTGATATTTTATTTTTTATAAAAAAACTACTCCTCAAAAAAGTCTAAATCTCTTCTATAATCGAATAACCTTCCGAAAAATCACGACAAGTCCATTGCCATTTTTCATGTAACCGAATTTTTCCGTTTGGCATTATTTCAGGTCTAGAATTACATTTCCCTGTCAATATTTCTCCTTTGGGGTCAATGTGCTGGTAAGAAAAAGTTAGGCTATTATCTGAATTAACTCTTCCTATAATATTTCCTTTAATAATATTCCCACCAGAGTATTCGCCAGAAAAGATGTTATCTTCTTGAAAATATTCAAAAACCGTGGTTGTGTCAACTTCTCCATTTTCAGAATTGGAAATAGCTCTGAATTTTCGACTATTATAATTTATAATCATAGAAAATGATACATATTTATAAAGCAACAAATTTATAGATTTTTCAACCTATAAATACCATGCAAAAAAAAATTAAAGAACTACCATAGCGCGACGAGATTCGTCACGATACAGTAACTAAAAAAAGTATAGTACCTTTACTAATTAAGTGCTAAGGCAAAACAATGGCACATCAAAACAACATAAACCATTGATTATCAAAGACTATCTTATTTCCACTATCTATTAGACTTTATTAAAAATCATCTCTTTCATATTCTTTTTTGAGTTTTCCATCTTCATCTAGCCAAGTACTGAGCGCGTAAGCATAGCCTTTTCCTTCGTATGGTACTTTTAGAAGAAGACCTCTTCGGTGTGTTAATTTGTGAATACTTCTATTAAGTTTGCCTCTCAATTGAACTTCTGATAGCTCTAAACCTTCATCTTTTACTTGCTGGTTAGCCAGCTTAAATAAGTCTGAATTAACTAGAGTCATATTAGTCGCCCGTAAACTATTTAATATAAAAAGATCCCATTTGGATAATCTATATCCTGTACCTGTTTCGGGTAAGTCAACCTCAATATTACTTTTCAACAAATCAACAACAGATGATTTGCCTTTAGCAGCTTCGCTAAAAATAAGGTATTCATCTGCTAATGTGGATTCTGTTAACCCGACTTGTTCTTTTAATTCAAAAATAGTTTCCCTTACTTTATTAGCTTGGTATATTAATTTTTTAAGTTCCGACTCGTATTTTTTTATCAACGAGCGTGCTTCTTGTTTTGATAAATGTGTCATATTTTCTTCGATTTTGTGCGATATAATCGAGTAATAAATATCATTTCAATTGGCTGGTTCGCTAATTTTGTCATTATATTTATTGCAACAAAAGTTCTTTAATATTTCGCCACAGGACGAATTTCGTTAGCTTTTTTTAGAAAAAAATTTAATCTATACCTAATAAATACATTACTATATATTAAATATACTTGTTAAACCTCAAGTTTAACATTACTCTCCTTTAAGTTTAATAACTAGTGAATTTTATTTAAAAAAAATAGATAAGTGAGTTAAAATGTCTTGGTGTTACATCAATCTCCCTTTAGTATTAAAAGTTGATTTTTTTTACTTATTGAAAAGATAAAACACCTTAAAATGTAAAAAAATTTGATTGAGATAGCTCCTTAATTTTTAGTTAAGATTTTTCTCTTTCAAGCCAATATCATAGGTGGGGTACTTTTTTGGGTTAACTTTTTTTATAAAAAATTCTCTTAAGAAGAAATTAATAAGTCATAAATTTGAATGGTTATTCTTACCAATTATCAATGTGATAAAAATTAATTTATCATATTAATAATTGTTTTTTTATGATTTATATTTCAACTATTTCTAAATAATTCCTTAAGGAAACTTTTCAATAAACTTAAGTTTTAATTTTGAATCTTTTAGATGTGTTTTATGCAAAGTGATGAGCAAATATACATTTTTTGAAATAAAAACAAAGGGTCTAATAGACAAAAAGCACCTTTAATTCAATTTAAAGCCATTTTAGCTTAAAATAGCCTTATAACATTTCTTCTAAGAATAAAAACATTTACGAAAAATAACAAAAGAATAACGATGATTGATAATACATAAGTGTAATAATTGAAATTTAGGCTTAATTCGAAACCTTGCTCTTGAAGCCATTGAATCCCCATGTATCGAGTAACGCCCAAAATTCCTAATGCTGTAATTGTAGTAAAAACTATCATTAAAGAAAGACGACGAATCAGTATTTGGCTAATATTTTTGGGTAAATAACCAATTTGTAATAGTAGTTGAATGTCATCACTAGCCTTAGAAATCAATAATTTGAAGTTCAATAAAAAAACTAAAAGTGCCAAAAACAACACCATAAAGCCAATTATTGCAATAATTCCAATCGTTATATTAATGGTATTACCAATCTTATCGCCAATCAATCGACCGCTACTGACTTCGTAGTTATTTTTTTTGATAAATTCCTTAAAAGGCTGACTGTAAGGGTTGTCAACTTTAACCATAATTTTGGCGGGTAGCGTTGCTTTTCGGCTATAAGTTTTGTTCGCCCATTCCAAAAATTCGTTCGGAACTAAGATAGAATTGATTCGGTCACTAAAACCAACAACTTTTCCACTATAATTATCTACAATACCATTTTGACCAGTAATTTTGATTTGAAAAGCAACTTTTTTAATCGTACTTTGAGTCAAAGGTGGCATTCCGCGTGTTGGTGCAAATCCAAAATTATACAAAGATAAATAATCACGAGAAATGATAATCGGAATGCGACGGCGACCTTGAGACCATCGAAAATCGGAAGGTTGAACGTCTAAAAAGTCATTTGGAACTGATTCAAAAAAGAATTCTGACCGAAAACCAATAGAAGGAACAACTGCCAAAACTTGAAACTGACTAGAGTTAAAAGGTGCTATTTGTTGAATAAATGGTTGTGCTTCAACATTTTTCAGGTCTTTTTCATCAAATACGGAAGTACCTCCAATTAGGTTTAAAAGTCCTACTTTTTTATTAATTGCTACAAAGTTTTCTTCCTCTTTTTCTAGCAATTCTTCAATATCAAAATAGGTCTGAAAAGCCAATAGTAATAACAATAAGCCGATTATCATTCCGATAATTGCCATCCAAAGTTGCCCTGTATTTTGCTTTGACCAAAGTAACTTTTTTATCATTATTCCTTTTTTTTGTTAAAAGCAAGACTTCGAATGCCCCATAAGCATTCGAAGTCTAATCTACTGATGTTGCGCAAAAGTAATAAATTACAAAGTCTTGCTTTAGTAGTTTATAATAAAACC
>CAKZLT010000646.1 GCA_937127195.1 uncultured Saprospiraceae bacterium | reverse complement strand
AAGCGCGTTTTGAGTTTCGTTGGCACGACCAATTTAATTTAGGATTAGATCCGCAACGCGCTCGTGAATATCATGACGAAACTCTTCCTCAAGAATCAGGCAAAGTTGCTCACTTTTGTTCAATGTGTGGTCCTAAATTCTGCTCAATGAAAATCAGCCAAGAAGTACGCGAGTATGCAGCGAAACAAGAGGGTGATATTGCAATACAAATGATTGACGTAAAAGCCGAATTCGATCAACAGCAACAAGGTATGGAAGCTAAGTCACAAGAGTTTAAAGAAAAAGGCAGCGAGCTGTATCATACCGCTAAATAGGGGAATTGTATGGCGAACATTGCCATTGTTGGCGCTGGTTTAGTAGGGCGGTTACTCGCCTTACTATTGGCCAAACAACCGAGTAGTGTTGTTGAGCGTATTAGTTTATTTGAGCAGCATACCTTGTCTTCTGACAAGAGTATTGGCCGTATTGCGGCGGCAATGGTGGCGCCTATTGCTGAATCGGTAAGTGCCAGTGAGCATATAGTTAGCATGGGTCAGCAGTCGTTGACGTTATGGCCACAATTGCTGTCATTTTTAGAATTAAATAACCTTTGGTGGCAGCAAGGCAGTATTGTGGTTGCACATCCACAAGATAAGACTACATTACAGCACTTTGTTCAACGACTTAAACAGCAAGAAAAAGGCGATGTAAACGCAATCAGTGCAGTACAGTTGGCGCAATTAGCGCCAGAGCTGGCGAGTAAGTTTCAAGAAGGGCTGCATTTGCCTTTAGAAGGGCATATTAATAATGAACAACTTTATATTGACTCAGCTAAGCAAATAAAAGACAGCCGTATTCAGCTCGTTGAACAATGCACAGTAAATATTAATGATAATACGATTTACTGCTCAGGTGAGACTACTGATTACGATTGGGTAATTGATTGTCGCGGTATGGGAGCAAAGGAGCAAATGCTTGCTAACTCTCAACTGCGCGGCGTGCGTGGCGAAGTGATTAGAGTGCGTGCCCCGCAGGTTAATTTATTGCAACCTGTACGTATTATGCATCCTCGTTATCCGTTATATATTGTGCCTAAAGCTGATCATCAATATGTTATTGGCGCAACAGAAATAGAGTCTGATAATGAAGATGGCGTAACCGTTCGTTCTGCACTTGAACTATTGTCGGCCGCATACAGTGTTCACACAGGTTTTGCTGAAGCAGAGATTATTGCTGTTCAAACGGGCTTAAGGCCAACATTACTTGATAATGAACCCCTAATTTCAGTGCAGAATAAGGTGATTCAAGTTAATGGTTTATATCGTCATGGCTATTTACTTGCTCCTTATGTACTTGAACAGTTGTTATTGCTTATGTCATCGCATTTCATACCGAAATCACGACTGACAAACAATCTATCCAAGATACTTCTTATCAGTCTCCCTTAATTTCAAGGGATATCTACGTCTTGTCGGAAACCTTCCTTTTATAGGATTTACATTGAAAATTTAGGAATAGACTTATTCAAGTCTATCGCCGTATCTGTCTAATTAGGCTTATTGGGTCTATCTGACCTTACAAGTCATTACTTGTATCAGATTTCAATGTAAAATGATAAATTCAACGATAAAATTCTTTTTAGAGAATAAGTTAGTCGCTTATTTACTACTGATATTGTTTGTTGGTTGGGGCTTAATTAATGCACCATTTGATTTTAATATCAAAAACCTACCACGCAATCCCGTAGCTGTAGATGCCATTCCCGATATTGGCGAAAACCAACAGATTGTCTTTACCAAATGGATGGGGCGTTCTCCGCAAGATGTGGAAGACCAAATCACTTATCCTTTGACTACGGCATTGTTGGGTATTCCCGGTGTCAAAAGCGTTCGTAGTAACTCCATGTTTGGCTTTTCGAGCATTTATATCATTTTTAATGACGATGTAGAATTTTATTGGAGTAGAAGCCGCATCCTCGAAAAACTCAACTCGCTACCAGCAGGAACGCTGCCAAATGGCGTACAACCGTCATTAGGACCCGATGCGACCGCTCTCGGTCAAATCTATTGGTACACACTCGAAGGACAAGACAAAGATGGCAATTCAACAGGCGGTTGGGATTTGCACGAACTCCGAACCATTCAAGATTTTTATGTAAAATATGGTTTATCATCAGCCGAAGGTGTGGCGGAAGTTGCCTCAATAGGTGGTTTTGTCAAAGAATATCAAGTCGATGTCAATCCCGAAGCCATGAAAACTTATGACATCAAACTGTCGCAAGTCATGGCAGCTATTCAAGGTAGCAATATTGATGTTGGTGCTCAAACCATTGAAATCAATATGGCAGAATACTTTGTCCGTGGTTTGGGTTATGTTGAAAATATTGAAGACATTGAACAATCCGTTATTAAAACCAATAATAACGTTCCGATACGGATTAGTGATATTGCAAAAGTAAATATAGGTCCTGCAACTCGTCGAGGTGTTTTGGATAGGTCGGGAGCAGAAGCCGTAGGTGGCGTTGTAGTCGCTCGATATGGTGCAAATCCATTGGAAGTTATTGAAAATGTAAAAGCTAAAATTGCAGAACTCGAACCAGGTTTAGCCTCCAAAACCTTAGCGGACGGTACAGTTTCGCAAGTCAATATCGTACCTTTTTATGATAGAACACAACTAATAAATGAAACGATTGGAACACTTCAAGAAGCACTAACGCTTGAAATTTTGATTACAGTTATTGTAGTGATTTTAATGTTGATGAATTTAAAATCCTCGATTTTGGTGGCGATTACATTACCAATTGCCGTCTTGATGTGCTTTATTGCCATGAAGTTTTTTGGTGTTGATGCCAATATTGTTGCTTTGTCAGGTATTGCGATTGCCATAGGTACAATGGTTGATATGGGCATTGTGCTAATGGAAAGTATGGTCGCCCGAATAGACGAACATGGCGAAAAGGAAAATTTATTCACTTCGATTTATGAAGCGACAACCGAGGTGGCAAGTGCGGTCATTACTGCCGTAGCAACGACAGTTATTAGTTTTATTCCTGTCTTCACGATGCAAGCCGCAGAAGGGAAGCTATTTAAGCCATTGGCTTATACGAAAACCTTTGCTTTGGTTGCCTCAATCATTGTAGCGATTACGATTATTCCGCCTTTAGCACACACTATTTTTGGAATAAAACTCAAAAATCCTTTTGGACGAAACGCTAATCAATCCAATTCATCGTTTCAAGCCTTTTTTAAAAAATATGGCGGTTATTTTAAAAATGCCTTAAATATCATTTTGGCAGTTTTAGTCACTTACCTTTTGGCAAGTGAATGGATGCCTTTAGGCGTAACAAAATCTGTATTCTCCAACTTCCTATTCTTGGCAGTTTTGGCAGGTAGTTTAATTGGTTTTTTCTATGTGATTATTCATTTTTATGAAAAAATCCTACGCTTTTTATTGCGTTTTAAATTACTATTCTTACTCGTAGTTGGATTGATTGTATATCAAGGTTATCAAGTTTTTAAAAATACAGGCGAAGAATTTATGCCGTCATTGGACGAAGGTTCATTTTTATTAATGCCGACTTCAATGCCACATTCGGGTATGCAAGAAAACATCAAAAACTTGCGATTGCTCGATATGGCGGTGACAGCTATTCCCGAAGTAGAAACCGTAGTCGGCAAGGCAGGACGTGTTAATTCTGCCCTCGACCCTGCACCAATGTCTATGTATGAAAATGTGATTTTGTATAAATCTGAATACAAAACCGATGAAAACGGGCATCGCATTAGATTTAAAACCGACAAAAATGGTGAATATGTCCATGATAAAAACAACGAACTAATACCCGACCGAAATGGTCAGTATTTCCGTCAATGGCGTGACCACATCAATAGTCCTAATGACATTTGGGACGAAATCGTCAAAGCGACTAAAGTGCCAGGTGTAACTTCTGCACCTAAACTACAACCGATTGAAACCCGTTTGGTGATGCTACAAACAGGGATGCGTGCGCCTATGGGCATCAAAGTCCGAGGAAGTGATTTGGCAAAAATCGAAGCCTTTGGTTTAGAATTAGAAAAACACCTCAAAGAAATCGAAGGTGTAAAAGACGCTGCTGTTTTCGCAGATAGAATTGTCGGAAAGCCTTATATGCTCTTGGATATTGACCGACAAGCGATTAGCCGTCATGGATTAACGATTGAAAAAGTGCAACAGCACATTCAAGCGGCTATTGGAGGTATGAATATGACGACGACCGGTGAAGGTCGAGAACGCTACAATATTCGTAT
>CAKZLT010000645.1 GCA_937127195.1 uncultured Saprospiraceae bacterium | reverse complement strand
TAATTGATGTTTTTTGATATTCTGCCATTCGACAGAAGTATCCGATAAGTTTTTTAGTATTGGAGTTGCTTTAGAGGCATCAAAAATAAATTTACCCAATTTTTCATTGACTGATTTTCCATTTGGTTTATCATTTGGACTCGTTATTTTCCGCATCGCATCTCGCAACCAGCCTGTTTTTACAGCATCTCCGATAAGGTTCGGCTTTACTTCCTTGATAACAGGAGGCTTCTCTCCTGTCAAATAATTTAAAAATTGGCGAGCATTTTTTTTATCATCTGCCCAATTATTAGCGATTGAAAAAACCAGTTTGGAGCGATTACTTTCGTAAGTAAGTAATTTTCCTATCGGTACACTCTTTTTTCGATTGCTCCTTGAGAGCGTTTCAACCATAAAATCAACACCTCGAAGTTTATTCAATTTTTCATCAAAAGCCTCCTGTGCTGATTTATCTTCTATTAATTTAGTTCTTACTTTAAATTTGTATCCATCAGGATTATAATTAATATGAAATTTATTTAATCCTTTCAAAATATTAAGTTGTGCCTCAAATTCTTCTTCTTTTTCAAACTCTAAATAAATGGAAGAACTACTTTCTGAAAAACTATTCTCTAATCCGTAAGGATAAAGATCTCGTTTCAAATCTTGCCAAAATTCAGGAGTGAACTTATTCTGAAATAGCTTTTCGTCTTCACTTCTATAAATAAAGTCAAGAGACTGAATTTCAATATTTTCTTTACCATAAATCGCGTTTAAAGAATTGATAAACATTTTGGATTCAAAATACTCTTCCATTCTTATATTAAAAATATTATCAATTGGCTCAGGAAATAACCGTTCTAATTCATCTGACTTTTTATCAAATTTTTTTCCAAAAGTCAAATGATATTTATTGTTAATAGCTCGATTAGATTTAAGGTCTCCATGATTTAACACCTTGACTTTTAACTGATATTTATAAAACTCCAAATCGTAGAATTCTGATAACAGCATACTTATTTCATCCTTCTGTTTTTGATTTACATGATGTATAATAATGCTTTTATATTCATCCTTTTGATAAACGTTATTTTCAAAATTATGGCTCGCTAGAAGGGCTTGTACCCTTTCTTTGAATGAGATAGGATACACTTTAAGAATAGCACCAATTCGCTGAAAGCGTTCAATGACTGTCGAAAAATCTCTTTTAATCACTGAGTCAAGTCCTCTAAATATATCGTCAAAAGGCAGCTTAATTTCTCCTTCATCATTAAACTTTCCCTCAATATTAAGTTCTCTAAGCTTCGCTTCAACCTTAGAATAGTTAATATTTTTCTGTTCTGTTCTTAAATCAACTTGAAAGATATATTTGAATATATCTTTTCCATTTTTATCAAGTACAGGCTTCAGTTCATGATACTTAACAATAGGAAACGGTTCTTGTAATTTATTGATAATAAGTTCTTGTGCTTCGATATATTTATCCCAAATAGCTTGTTCTTCCTCCACTTCTACTTGAGAAACTACTTCTAACTTATCAGCTCGATTATTCAGAAACTCTAACTCTTCAGAAGTTCTATAAGAGGCTTTCCAATCTATAAAATTGATAGCGCATCTTTCTTTGAGGTAAGTTGTTTTTTCTTTGGGTAAAAAAATAGGTGCTTTAAAAACGGTTAGTTTTCTTTTGTGAACATCTGCTTGATAACTGAATGTTTGATTATCCCATTTTACACAGACCTCCAACTGCCCATTTTTCTCTTGTATAGGAATAATTATTTTTTGATATGTTTCATTCAATTTAATGAAATAAATCTCAATATCTTCATAGCCTTCTACGATAGAACGAAGTATTTCGAACGGGATATTGTTATTTTTATCAAACTCTTTTTTAGAATTTACATGAATTCTAATAATAACATTAATAGCTTCATCATCAAAAATGTCTTCCGTTATCATAATTTCATTTCTATAACACATGAAATAAATTTATAATACAAAAAACATTGATAAAATGCAAACTATTTCTAATTTAATATGGAAAAAAGATAAAGGAAGAACGCTAATAATATTAGGTTATATTAAGTAGTCTAAACAAAAAAAAATGCAAACCATTACTTCTAATGGTTTGCATTTAATAAATTGGTGATCCCGTCAGTTGTTAATTTGACATTTAGATTACAGTTGATAGTCAATACTTTATGAAAAATCTTTGTTTTGGGTACAAAGTTGGGTGTAAATCAAAATTTGCATAAAACAGTAACTTAATGTAACTTAATGTAACAATTTGAAGTTATAAGATAACAATTGAGTACCTTTGATGAACAAATATTTTATATTATGATGGTATCAACTTACACACTAATTGAGCAGTTTCATTATTTATCAAGAGAGAATAAAATTAGCCAAAACGCATTGACTGATAAGCTAGAACGATTTATTGATATTTTGACCGCTAGAGTACATCATAAGGACTTAGAAGCGTTGTCTAGTGGCTTGTTGGATGATGTTTTAGAACTTCGATTAAAAGCTATTCAATCTTTTTTAGGCGAAAATGAAAATGTTGAGCATCTAATCAATGAATTAGCTCCCACTCTCAAATCTTCTTACAAGAACTTAAATACAATTTTTAACGAAGTTGTCTCCATGCAATTTGAAATATCATCCAATATTCTCAACTCTAATAATAGTTCTGTGTCATTCAATGGTCTAAAAATAGATAGTTCTATTTCTTTTAGTGGACTAAAAAAGTTAGTTGAACTCTATCCAGTGCCTAATATCATGGATTATTTGAAATGGATGGAAAACTCCCTAAAGCTAGAGATAGGAATGATTATTTGTGCCTTGATAGAAGATGAAGTTATAAAAGTTCCTAATGGTGATTTTATTCAACAATTGGAATATTTTTTAAAAAACAAATTAGAGTTATTCGGTGCTTATGCCATTCTATTGGATATTTGGCAACCCAACGAAAGCGACGAACGCCAATTAATTAATAATATTAAAATAGTGGCTAGTGCCTACGAATTGGACGCAAAGAAAGGCAAGCGCATTAGTTCACAGGATTTACAAAACTTACTATTAGTTGCCTAATGAAGTACTCTATTCAGTTATCTAGCGGATTTGAGAAAGATATTTCTAAGCTAAAAGCAGAGAATATCAAACTACTGGCGAAAGTTTGGGAATTGATTTTTGATATTGATAAACACCCGTTTGCAGGAAAAGGAAAACCCGAAGCATTGAAAGGGAATTTGTCTGGTTGGTGGTCTCGTAGAATTAACCAAAAGCATCGTTTGATTTATCGAATTGATGAAACATTAAAGGAAATAGAATTGATTTCATGCTATGGTCATTATGGAGATAAGTAATATTATTTCTTCATTTGTGACAATTCTAATAGTCATTATTCAATAGCTCGCTCGCTGGCTCTCGATTGACTTACGATAAAAAACAAAAGGCTATTATTGATAACTTACTGATTATCAATAATAGCCTTTTTGTTTTGACTTGTAAACCTGTGACATTATTAATCTACATCACAAGACCCATATTTTCCCATTTTATTATAGAAGTCTTCACCTCTAGATAAATCATTTTTTCCACGGTGTCGATAAGTCTTAGCATCTCCCATAACTTCAAGCACTTTGTTTTTATCCTTTGTACTCAAATCACTATAATTACTCCCACAAATATCAAC
This sequence comes from uncultured Saprospiraceae bacterium, assembly GCA_937127195.1. Classification (GTDB taxonomy): domain Bacteria; phylum Bacteroidota; class Bacteroidia; order Chitinophagales; family Saprospiraceae; genus CAKZLL01. The sequence continues at coordinate 882 of CAKZLT010000645.1, read as the reverse complement.
TCCTTTGCCTTCCAATGCCTTCGCGGCATCATTCATTGTTTTGTACTTTTTAGCCATTTTTCTAATTTTAAAAATGTTATTAAAGTACCAATGTAGGTCAAAAATGTACGCCTAGCAAATCACACACGATAATATAAAAAATGGGTACAATACGCCTAACTATTAATAAAACGGCTTAATATTGATTGATACCGTATGTTACAAAAGGTTGTAATCCTTCTAACTTTTTATTTTTACATTAATATTACATTTGATTACTTCTTTTCTTCCTTATACAAATCATAAGACTTCCCATCGACTGTAAAACTAAGTGGAATTTTAAAGAAGGATAACAGCATCATTATTTTATCTAGAGAGTAATTGCGCTCCCCTCTTAGCCACTTATCCAGTCCTGTAATTCCTAGATTTCTCTCATAATCCTTGATAGAGTTCCAATGTCTATCAATCCGCTTTTTTACAATTGCCCTAAATGGTTTTTGAAATTCTTTTACCTCCAGTGGCACGGGAATCTGTGTTTGAATATTTGACTTCATATTTTATTATTTTTTGATTACTCCAGAACATGAGACAAAATTTGTCTCGTTATATCGAGGTGAGACAATTTTTGTCTTTTGTTCCTGGAGAGTGCGACAATTTTTGTCCTTTCTCACCTTCAGAGGAAAAAGGACAAAAATTGTCATCCATTTATGATTAGAATAAGTATAGTTTTTATAGTGTTCGATTTATAGTTTTATAAGATACCCAACTATTATGAAGATGATTAATAACCATAAAAAAAAATGGTAACGAATTTTTTTTAATACCAAAAACCTATTGTACTATAATAGATGATACAAGAAACATACATTGAACATTTTTTTTAATACCAAAAACATACATTAA
>CAKZLT010000644.1 GCA_937127195.1 uncultured Saprospiraceae bacterium | reverse complement strand
TTTTCTATATCATCAGCTAGCGCTGTATTTCTAATATTTAGCTCTTTTAACTTCCTAAAATCACCTTTTCCTATAGAAATTTTTACTAAATCAAAATTACCACTCAAGTTTAGATATTGTAAATTGGGTAATTTTAAAGTATTAGTAGAATAATGGATGATTTTATTATTAGATAAATCAACGGTTTTAATACTTGTGCTTTCTTCAGCAAACGATAATCTTTCCTGAATTATAGTAATGGATTTAATATTATTATTTCCTAAAAATACTTTTTTTAAGTTTTTCATTTTTAAAAAATAAAGTGGAAATACGGTTAAATAATTGCTAGAAATATCAAGATGGGTGATTTGATTTAAAGTATTGATGGTTTGTTCATTTTCATATTCTTCTTCTTCCGATAAGGGTGATGATAAGATTGGAAGTGAGCTAAGTCTTTTTCCTTTTAAATCAAGGTAATTATGATTGATTTCATAGATTTCTTTTCGGGTGATTCTACTAATACTATCATTGCTATGTTTTTTGAGAACAGCTAGAGTAACAGTTTGAAGTATGTTTTTATCCGAAAAAATGTTTTCTCCTTTTTCATCTTGGTTATCTATAAAAGAAGTCCAACCTAGAAAAAGAGCTTCTAAAATAACAACTGCGATAATTAAGTGTTTTGCTTGCATTGGAATTATTTTTATAATAAAAATAAGAATTCTTGATGTATTAAAAAACGAATTATAAAAGCTAAATCATATCTATTTTTTGATTACGACTGATATATCTTAAATTCGCTTCACTTTGAAGATTTTGAATATTAATTCAATAAATATAAAGCGACGATTTTCGTCATCAAATTAAATAAAAGCATTGTCAAACTGCTTGACGCGTTAGCAGGCAGATTGTCAATTATATATAAAATAGGTGTATGAATTATTTGACACTAGAAAATATCACTAAATCTTACGGTGAAAAAGTACTATTTCAAGATTTGTCTTTTCATATTGAGAAAGGAAATAAAATCGCTTTTGTTGCTAGAAACGGTACAGGAAAATCAACGTTACTCAAAATAATTGCAGGGCTTGAAACGGCAGAAGGAGAGCACGCTAAAATTTTGCTGAATAGAGATGCAAGAGTAGGCTACCTTGACCAAGAACCAAATTTTGATGAGTCAAAAACGGCAATGGAAACCATTTTTGACTCGAATGATAATCCGCAATTGCAAGCCTTAAAAGCTTATGAAGAGGCAATGTTAGAGCCGCATAAAACGGACGAATTGCAAGAAGCTTTGGCGCAAATGGATGCTGTAAAAGCATGGGATATAGAATCGAATGTCAAAGAAACACTAGCCAAATTAAGTATTACACGCCTACAACAGCCTGTCAGTGAGCTTTCTGGAGGTCAAAGAAAACGATTGGCTTTTGCCAAATTGATTATCGACGAACCCGATTTTTTGATACTCGATGAGCCTACGAATCACTTGGATTTGAGTATGATTGAATGGATTGAAGGCTTTTTGACAACTTCCAATATTACCATTTTTATGGTAACGCACGATAGATACTTTTTGGAGCGCGTTTGTAATACAATTATAGAATTGGACGAAGGTACTTTGTTCCGCTATCGAGGTAATTATTCTTATTATTTACAAAAGAAAGCAGAACGCCACGAAATAGATGCGCGTACAATCGGAAGAGCCAAACGCTTGATGAAAACGGAACTCGAATGGGTCAGAAAAATGCCGCAAGGTCGAGGTACGAAGGCAAAAGCACGATTGAGTGCTTTTAAGGATTTGAAAACGCGCGCGAGTAAAAAAATTCAAGATGACCGTTTTGAGTTTGAAATGAAAGGTAATCGTTTGGGTAAAAAAATCATTGAGCTATATAATATAACAAAGTCTTTTGGTGATTTGAAAATCATTGAAAACTTTTCTTATAAGTTTCAAAGAGGCGAAAGAGTTGGTATTGTTGGTAAAAATGGAACAGGAAAGTCAACTTTTTTGAAGCTTTTGACGGAAGAACTGGCATTGGATTCTGGGCGTATCCAAAGAGGGGAAACCATCGTTTTGGGGCATTATGAACAAGAAGGAATCCAATTATTGGAAGACAAAAGAGTGATTGAAGTGATTAAAGACATCGCGCCTTTTATTGAAATGGGCGACGGTAGCAAAATATATGCAAAGCAGTTTTTAGAGCGTTTTTTGTTTGATGAAGATAAACACTGGACTTACGTTTCTAAGTTGAGCGGAGGAGAACGCAGAAGGTTATATCTTTTGACGGTTTTGATGAAAAACCCGAATTTCTTGATACTGGATGAGCCGACGAATGACTTGGATATTTTGACTTTGAATATCTTGGAAGAATTTCTGATGGAATATGGGGGCTGCTTGGTCATGGTATCACATGATAGGTATTTTATGGATAAGTTGGTTGACCATTTATTCATTTTTCAAGGAGATGGTAAAGTGAAAGATTTCAACGGAAGTTATCCAGAATATCGCCTTTTGGAGAAAGAAGAAGAATTGGAAGAACGCCGAGCAGAACGGGAAGAAAAGGCAAAAAGATTAGCAGCAAAAGAAGAAGCCGCAGAAGAAGAACCTGTCAGAAAGCTGACTTATCAAGAACGTAAAGAACTTGGAAAGCTCGAAAAATCAATTGAAAAATTAGAAGCTCGAAAAGTCGAAATTCATAGTAAGTTTGGTGATACGTCGATGTCTAGTGAAAAAATTCAAGAACTGTCTATTGAACTTTCTAAGAAAGAAGAGGATATTGAAGCGAAGGAAGAAAAATGGATGGAATTGTCGGAATTCGCATAAAGCCAATGAGTGAATGAATGAATGATAGAATGATAGAATGATAGAATGATAGAATAGGCTACCGCTGTTTCACGCTTTTAAGGCGCAACTAACAGCGGTAGCCTATTCTATCATTCTATCATTCTATCATTCACTCATTGCTTACTCAATTACTTGTGCGTGCATTGCTGCGATACCAACCATATCGACAATTTGTCGAACGGTAGAACCTAGCTGTAAAATGTGAACTGGCTTTTTTAGACCTAATAAAATTGGACCTATAATGTCCATTTCTCCTGCTTTATTTAGTAGATTGTAAGAAATATTAGCTGAAGAAAGATTAGGAAATATCAAAATATTTGCCTTTTTACCAGCCAATTTTGAAAAAGGATAAAGTTGCTTTAAGGCTTTTTCATCCAAAGCTAAATGTGCCTGCATTTCACCATCAACAATCAAGTCAGGATGTTTTTTATGTAAAATATCAGTTGCTTTTCGCATCAAAACGGCAGATTCTCCATTTATTACAGAACCAAAATTAGAATAAGTAACCATTGCAATACGTGGTTCGATATTGAATACACGGGCTTGGTCTGCAACTAATTCGGCGATATTAGCAATATCTACGGCCTCAAGATGATGATTAATAGTCGTATCTGCCAAGAACAAAGGCCCTGATTTAGTCATTAAAATGTGCATACTCGCCACTTTTTTGACTTCTGGTCTTGCTCCAATAATCTGCAAAGCAGGACGAACCGTGTCAGGATATTTATTCGTCAAACCTCCAATCATTCCGTCAGCATCGCCCATGTCAACCATTACAGTTCCATAAAAACTACGCGCTCTCATTGTATTGGCAGCTTCTTTTTTAGAAAGACCTTTACGTTTACGCTTTTCGTAATAATGATTAGAATATTTCTCTTGAATAGCTTTTTCTTCTTCGTTTGCTGGTCTTTTTGGGTCAATAATCTGAACGCCAGGCAGCATGATATTTTGCTCAAATAGCATTTGTTCGACAACCTCACGATTTCCTAAAAGGATAGGATGTGCAATTTTTTCTTCAAAAACTACGCGAGCTGCTTTCAATACAGATACATCTTCTGCATCTGCAAAAACTATCTTTTTAAGTACTTGCTGTGCTCTCGTTTCGATAACTTTTGATAAGGTATTATCATTTCCAAGACGCATCGCCAACTCTTCCTCATAAGCATCCCAATCCTTAATCGGGTGTAATGCAACGCCAGTATCCATTGCAGCTTTCGCTACCGCAGGAGCAACAGTTGTGATTAGACGCGGGTCAACTGGTTTCGGAATGATATAATCTCTACCAAACTTAAGATTGTTATTATTATAAGCGATATTTACAATATCAGGTACTGGTTTTTTTGCTAATTCGGCTAAGGCATAAACTGCGCCTAACTTCATTTCTTCGTTGATTTCGGAAGCACGAACATCTAACGCGCCTCTAAAAATAAATGGAAACCCAAGTACATTATTGACCTGATTAGGGTAGTCAGAACGCCCTGTTGCCATAATACAATCAGGTCTTGCCGCTTTGGCATCTTCGTAACTAATCTCAGGTGTTGGATTTGCCATTGCAAAAATAACAGGATTTTCTGCCATTCCTTTGACCATATCTTTACTCAAAACGTTTCCTCTTGACAAGCCAATAAAAACGTCAGCACCCTTTAGAATATCAGTCAAAGAAGTATTCATTGGCACAGAATTATTAATAAATTCTGGCTTCTTTCCATTCAAGTTCGTTCTATCTCCGTGTATCAAACCTTTACTATCATACATGAAAATATTTTCCTTTTTAGCTCCCAAGGAAACATAAATTCGAGTACATGAAATGGATTATAACCTTTATTCTGATATGCAATATTACATCCATAAACTGGGCGCAAAACCTCATTTCCAACCCTGGTTTTGAAAAAAGTGTTTGTTGTCCTTCGGTTTATAGTATGTTTTATTGCGTGCAAGATTGGATCGCTCCGACCAAAGGCACAACCGATTATTATTCTAGTTGTGTCCTCAAACACGAATCGCCGATTGTGCAAACACCGACCAATTTTTTTGGGCATCAAAATACGGTAGACGGTATTGCTTATGGCGGTTTTTATGCTTTTTACGATAGAGATTATCGAGAATATATGCTTACCGAATTGACAAAACCATTGGATTCGGGGGAGGTTTATCATGTTAATTTTTGGGTAAGCTTAGCCGATACCGCAGGCGTTGCGGTTCGATCCGTTGGCATTGCATTTTTGGATACGCTTTATCAAAAGAAACAATTTTCAAATATTACTGATGTTGATTTTATGCCAATTTATCA